>DATGUI010000170.1:0-4575 GCA_035301405.1 Burkholderiaceae bacterium | reverse complement strand
TGGCCAAAGACCACCGCATGGCTTTTGATGCAAAAGAAGTAATGCGCAATATTTCCAAGACGCTCTGCCTGTTTTTGCGTTCGCAAATGACGGATTTTACCCTGATCCGGCAGGATTGCCTCGGCGGGCCGGGTCCGTTCGCCCGGGCGGGGATGCAGGTGTCCCGGTGGCGGCAGGCCACCCTGACGCACACTGAAAACGCGCTGGAACCCCATGAAAAACAAGGCAATTCTGGTTGCTAATAATAACTATTACCATTATCATTCTAGTTGTTCTCCAACCATGTGGTTTGCCGGATGAGGCCATTGTCCCTTCGTCTGCCGTTTTTTCCTGCGCTGCGATACTCGCGGGATCAGCACGGACCCGCACTTTTGCTGGCCCCGGCGGCACTGCTGTTGCTGCTGTTTGTGCTGCCTCTGCTGTACGTCTACCTGCGCGCACGCGAGGCCGGCTGGGACGCTTCCCTGCGGCTGCTGCTGCGACCGCGGGTGGCCGAACTCCTGGGCAATACCATCGCGCTGGATCTTGTCGTCACTCTCGCCAGCATTGCGATTGGCGTCACGACGGCATGGTGCATTGAGCGCACCAACCTGCCCGGGCGCAAGGCCTGGAATGTTCTGGTCACCCTGCCGTTTGCCGTGCCGGCATTTGTCAGCGGCTATAGCTGGATATCAGTCTTTCCGCGCATAGAGGGCTTTTTTGGTGCCGCACTGGTGCTGACCTTCTCCTATTACCCACTGGTTCACCTGCCGGTAGCCGCCGCCTTTCGCAACATGGACCCGGCGCTTGAAGAAACCTCACGCTCCCTGGGCTATGGCGGGCTGCACACATTCTTTCGGGTCACGCTGCCACACCTGCGTCCGGCACTGGCCGGTGGCGCCGTGCTGGTTGCCCTGCACATGCTGGCCGAGTTCGGCGCCCTGGCCTTCCTCAACTACGACACCCTTACCGTCGCCATCTTTGACCAATACGAGGTGGCCTTCAACAGCGCCATGGCTGCCATCCTGACGGCTGTCCTGCTGCTGCTGTGCCTCATTGTGCTGCTGTTCGAATACCGGGCACGCGGCGGGTTTACCTACGAGCATTCCCGCAAGAGCGTTTCTGGCACACTCAAGAAAATCGATCTCGGCGTGGCCACGCCGTGGGTACTGGTTTTCTTCACCCTGCTGGTGGCCGCGGCCATCGGCGTGCCCATGGGCTCGCTGTCATACTGGATAGCCACCGGCAGCTCGGCCGGCTTCGACATGGCAGAAATCGGCCGGGCGCTGTATGCAACGGTCAGCTTCGGCTTTGGCGGAGCCACTGTGGCCACGCTGTTTGCCCTGCCCCTGGTCATCCTTTCGGTCCGTTACCGGGGCTTTTTCGCCACACTCTCTGACCGGCTGCCCTACTTCATTCACAGTCTGCCCGGGCTGGTCATCGGGCTGACCTTTGTCTTTTTCTCGGTTCGTTATATCAACCCACTGTATCAGACGGTTGCACTACTGATTCTGGGGTATGCCATGCTCTACCTGCCTCTGGCACAATCATCCATACGTGGCGTTCTGGTTCTCATTCCTCGCCAGATGGAGGACGTGGCCCGTTCGCTGGGCAAGTCCTCACCCGTCATTTTCATGAAAATCATTCTGCCCCTGCTCTGGTCAGGCGTTGGCGCTGGCTTTGCCCTGGTCTTCATGAAAGTCATGACAGAACTGACCGCCACCCTGATTCTGCGTCCAACCGGTGTCGATACCCTCGCCACCAAGGTCTGGGAACACACCAACGAGGTGCAATACGCAGCCTCCGCGCCCTATGCCATCTTGCTCATCCTGATATCCGGTCTGCCGGTTTATCTGCTGACCATGCGGCAGGCAGGGCGCACTAAAGGATAGTCTTCATATGCAATACAAGCTGGAAATTCAGGCGATCAACAAAACGTTCGGCAAGGTCGAGGCACTGAAAAACGTCAGTCTCAACCTCGAAACGGGCAAGATGCTGGCCGTGCTCGGCCCGTCGGGCTGTGGCAAGACCACACTGCTGCGCAGCATTGCCGGCTTTGAAACCCCCGACAGCGGCAGCATAAAAATCGACGGTGAAACGGTTTTTGGTCCACAGGTCAACATCAAGCCCGAACGCCGGCATATTGGTTACGTACCACAAGATGGCGTGCTGTTCCCGCACCTCAGTGCGGCACAGAATGTCAGCTTCGGATTGCCGCGTGCACTGCGAAACAGCGGCCGCGTAGACGAAATGCTAGAACTGGTCGGCATGGGCGGGCTGGGCAATCGTATGCCCAACGAGCTTTCCGGCGGCCAGCAACAGCGGATCGCCCTGGCCCGCGCATTGGCCCCCTCGCCCTCCCTCATCCTGATGGACGAACCCTTTTCTGCACTGGATGCCGGGCTGCGCGCTGCCCTCAGGGAAGACGTTGTCAACAGCCTTGCCTACACCAATGCCACCGCCATCATCGTGACCCACGATCAGGAAGAGGCCCTGTCCATGGCAGATCTGGTTGCCGTCATGCGCAATGGCGAATGCGTGCAAGTGGATGATCCGGTCTCACTGTACAAGCGCCCGGCCGACATGGACATTGCCCGGTTTGTGGGCGAAGCCACCATCTTGCAGGCGCCGGTCATGGATGGCCAGGTGCACACCCCGTTTGGCCAGCTTCCCGTCGCCTGTGCCAGCCTGTGCGATTGTCAGGATGCCTATGTCGTCATCCGGCCCGAGCAGTTCATCATTGGCCAGCCCAATGAACAGGTCTGTGGCAAGGTGGTTCGCACCGTGTTCTACGGCCACGACGCCATTGTCTGCCTCAAGATGGACAACCCCACGGGCATGGAAAACATTCATGTGCGGGTCAGCGGTACCGAGCAATTCACCCCGGGCGAGGCGGTTGGCCTGAGCATAGACGGCGAGGTCATGGCTTACGCGCCTTCTCCCACCGTTGCCGCCTGATTCCTCTTTGGGTTCTGTCACCGCCAGCAAAAAAGGCCTTCCACATGGAAGGCCTTTTTCATCATGTCACCACGTATCGTGGTGTTGTGTTGTCATCAGAGCAAGCCAACTTCCTGGAGCAGATCCACAGCCGCCTGACCATCACTGTATTCGCCCAGGTCCATGGTGTCCGCTGGCGGAGTAAGCTCATGGAAAGGCTTGAGATCAGGGTGTGTATCCGCTTCGGAGTTCAATGGATACTGCGCACTCTCGTCCGTCAGTATCTGTTGTCCTTCCTTGCTGACCGCAAAGGCAATGAACTGCTGGGCAGCATCCTGCTTGTCGCTGGACTTGAGGATACCCATGCTTGCAACGGTGAGCATATCCCCCAAATCCTTGGTGCCAAAGAAGTAGAGGCGCGAGTTCATGTTGTCAATGCCCTTTTCCTTGGCCTGCCTGTCCCAGTAGTAGTTGTTGATCAGGCCGAAAGCGACTTCACCCCGTTCAACCGCGTCCAGTACCACGGTGTTCTTGCGATAGATCTTGCCGTATTGCTTGAGGCCTTCCAGCCAGGCTTTGGCCGTGTCGCGGCCTTCCAGCTTGATCATGGCCGAAAGCTGCTTCTGAAACGCACCGCTGGTGGGCACAAAGGCAAAGCGACCTTCCCAGCCTGCATCTTGCAGTGCCATCACGGAAGTGGGCAAATCGGCTTCATCAATCATGTCGGGGTTGTAGACAATGACCCTTGAGCGGCCCAAGACCCCCGTCCACCGATTGTCTGCATCACGGAAGTCCGCAGGAATCTTTTCCAGTGTTTCCGCGTTGATTTCCGCCAGCAGGCCTTGCTGTGCCAGCATGACCTGGGGCGAGCTTTCTTCAGTGTAAAGGATATCTGCTGGAGACTTGTCGCCTTCGGCGATGATCTGATGCGCCAACTCGTTGCTCTTGCCATCACGCGACTGCACCTTGATGTCCGTCTTTTTTTCAAAGGCTTCAATCAGTGCCAGGGTGGCATCCTTGTGCTGACCGTTGTAGAGCACCAGCGAGTCTGACGCTGCGTGGACGGCAGCAGAAAATCCGGCCGTCATGACCAGCGCAGCAAGCGCCACAGACAGGCGTTTGGAAAAAGAAGGTGACATGGATTTCATCCTATTATTGAACCATTGGAAAGACTGGGCCGATCACTCGGCATCTGGTCTGGATTGTATATGATAATAAGAATGATTGTCGTTAACTACATGTGAGAAATGAGATGAAACAAGTACAGGCAGATCCAGATTCGTCCGGCTCACCTGACTGGGCTGATGCACCAGATGGCTGGAACTGGCTTGCTCAGGATGCAGATGGGCGCTGGTTCTGGTATGCCGTTGAGCCCAGGCTGGGCTACGCAGGCGGCGTCTGGCGCTCACCGCGTCTGAAGCAGCAGTTCGCCCGGCGGGGCCAGCCCGACCCGGACTGGCATCTGAGTTGCATGCAGCGGCCGGCCGATGCCGACCGCTAAGCCGCATGCTCCGGATGTGCCCGGTAGCATGCAGCTGTAGCGTCATGCAAGGGTCAGTCAATCGATGGTGCCCAATACATCGCCCTTGCTGACCACGTCATCAATCTGCCTGCCGATGCGCACCTTGCCAGCGGCGGCTGCAGTAATTTCGTACTGGG
>DATGUI010000169.1:0-3887 GCA_035301405.1 Burkholderiaceae bacterium | reverse complement strand
GTTCGGCACCGGGATGAATGGGCACGGGCATGCCGGCCGCGTTGTTCTTGATATCAATGGCCTTGGCAGCGTTATGTGCCGATTGCAGGCCTTCGAGGTTTTCGTAGAGGGCCTTGGTCATTTCGTAGGCCAGGTCGTCGGATACATTCTTGTGGGTAATCAGGAAGTTGGGAACGGCAGCCGTAGGCGTGTCGTCGTCCTGGCCGTCGTAGGTGCCGGCCGGGATGGTGGCGGGCAGATAGGCGGCATCACCGATGTTTTCAATGACTTCTTCGGCAATGGGAACAATGACGATGTCAATGGAGGTGGCCAGGTCGCGGATGGAGCTGACACCCAGGCCGGCCGACTGCAGCGTGGCGTCGAGCTGGCGGTTTTTCATGAGTTCGACGGATTCGCCAAAGGGCAGGTATTCGACTTTGGAGAAGTCGTCGTAACTGAGGCCGGCAGCCTTGAATACCGCACGGGCGTTGAGTTCGGTGCCCGAGCGGGCAGCACCGACCGAAATCCGCTTGCCCTTGAGGTCTTCAATGGATTCGACGCCGGAATCGGCACTGGCCACAATCTGGATGTAGTTGTTGTAGGTGGCGGAAAGGCCGCGCAGCTTGTCGAGTTTTTTGGAGAAACCGGCTTCTTCATTGCCATTCCAGGCGTCTGATACGGTGTCCGCCAGGGCAAAGGCCAGTTCGCCGCGTTCTGCCTGCAGCAGGTTCATGTTTTCGGCTGAGGCCTTGGTGGCCTGGGCCGTGGCCTTGACATTGGAAATGTGCTTGCCGTAGATTTGCGACAGGGCGGCCCCCAGGGGGTAGTAGACGCCGCTTTGTCCGCCCGTAAGCACGTTGATGAACTGCGCTTTCTGGGCGGTGGCGGGTCCGGCAGCCACGAGGGCGACGGCCGCGGCCACAGCTGTTATCCATTTGGTGATTCGCATGATGGAGCTCTCCTGATTGTGAGTCGATTTTAGCGTTCACTTCGCGAAGGCAACACTATACCCGCATAGTGGTTTCCCAGTCAGTTAGGGATTGTCCGTGTATGGATGGCAGAGGGTTTGTCTCGGCTTCCCGTGTGGCCCCCGGCATGCTAGGATTTGCGCTCTACCAAGGGACCATACGACAGCAATATCATGCAACAAGCAGACTTGTTCGCCGTGGGCAGCCTGCTGGGCGTGGAAATGGAAATGGCCGTTGCCCATCGGGAGCACGGCGACAGCCGCCACGTCAACCGGTATTTTGCTGCTCTTGCACAAATCCACCACGACCGGAACGGCGTGCCAACACCGTTATGGGTGGGTGGCCGATGCACCGGCATACAGACCGCCCAGGCGGTCTGCGGACTCGACAACGGCCTGAACCTGCTGGAGACCGCTCTTTTTCCGGTTTCAGAACAGGAAGGCGGCCTGGCCGAGCTGGCCCGGCGCCTCCATCAGGAGCTGGCCGATACCCTGTGCGCCCTGCGTGATGATGACCTGGTTGTGCTCAATGCATCGCAGCATCCTGCCTGTTCGCGCGATGCGCGCTGGTATGCCCGGACCAGGTTGCCCCGACCCATCTACGATGAGCTCGCCCGGCGTGGCTGCCGCCATGATCAGGGTATTGATGCCAAGGCCCAGAACGGCGCCAATACCGCCATTCCCATCGACATGGCTGCCCAGGCAGTCAATGTGGGGCTGGCCATCATTGCCCCGGCAAGCATTGCGCTGTTTGGCAACAGCCCGCTTGAGGCAGGGCGTGCTACCGGCCTGAAGGAAACCCGGCTGACCCTCTGGCCGCGCATGTTTGGTCCCAGCCGTCATGCTGGCGATCTGCATCTGTGCGAATATCCCGCCCGGCCGTTTGCCGACCTGGCGGATTATTTCATGTGGATGTTTGGTCCACCAACCGTCAGCCGCAGCCTGTCCCTGCACGATGAGCACGATTACAAGAGTGGCGTCGCCATGTATCTGGAGGGCAGTCCCAGCCTGCATGCGTTTCTGCAGGCCGATTCCTGGCCGGCAAGACGGCATGATACCGGCGAGGCACTGATGGTTACGGCCTCTGCCCGTCACTTTGTGCACGCACAGGTATTGATGTTGCTGGATTCGCGCTTGCGGTACCGGTTGCCGCACTTGCCGGACATTCGGGATCTGCGTGACGCCTGGCAGCTGCCTGGCGGCATGGAAGCACTGTTCAAGGCGTGTGGGGCAGAGGCCTACCTGGAAGGTCGGGCCGCCGGGGCCAATTTTGTTGATGCGGTCTTGCTGGAGCAGGTTGATGCCTCCGTGGCGAGCAGTGTGATCGTGGCGCCCTCTGCCCTGCAGCTGGGCCTGTTGCGGCAATTGCCAGCCTGTCTGGCTCTGATTGAGGAATGGGGCTGGGACCGGCTGGGCGCGCTTCGCGAGCGTGCTATCCGGGACGGTCTGGACGATCCGGAACTGGTGCGGTTGTGCAGTCAGGTGCTGGCGCTTGCCCACGATGGCCTGCGCGAGGATGAAAGGCACTGGTTACGCTATGCGGAACATGTGCTGTTCAGCGGCGTCAGCAGTGCAGACCGCCTGCTGCAAAGCTGGAACGATGGGCCGGCCCATGCGTCGGCACGCCTGGAGCGCACGGTGCAGCAACATGCGGCCGTGCATCCGGGCCTATTCTTCGAGGGGTGACTCGTATACCTCGTCGGCGGCCAGCAAGATATCAATGGGCGGGTCAAAGCCGATGAGGCGCGCGGTGCCCAGGTTCAGTGCAATCTTGGCCGGGTCCACCCAGACCTGATCCAGCTCGCGTGGCAGGGCACCATTGAGTACCCGGGCGATGGCCTCGGCATGGAACAGCCCCACATAGGACACATTGGCCGTTGCCAGACTCAGCAACAGGCCTTGCTCCACTTCTTGTGCGCCGGCCATTGAAAAGCTCGGAATGTCTGCCTGCCGCAGTATGTCGGCAACGGCAGCAACGGATGTCCTGGTGATCCCCCGATGGAAGGTGACATAGACGGCGTCCACCTGCTGATCGGCCAGTTTCTGGTAGCAGTCAATGGCATTTTCCACGGCCTGCTCGGCGCTGATGTCACTGGCCACGGCGTGGCAGTGCACGACACCAAAATCCAGTTGCTGGCTGACGGATTCGATGGCATCCACCGCGGCATAGGTGCGGCCGGTTTCCGAGTCCTCGTAGACAATGCCCAGGGTGTCGAAGGGCACGATGTCATGAAACAGCTTGACCTGCCGCGCGTAGCGTTCAGGCTCGACACGAGCGTGAAGGTTGTCGTGGCCGCTGTCCTCCAGGCTGTCTATGATGCCTGCCGACACGGCATCACTCACCGAGGCCACAATGACAGGCAGGGGCGGTCCCAGCGCACGCATGTCCTGACCGGCCCACGTGCCCATGGCGATGAGCAGATCCAGGTCATTCTGTTCAGCAACGCGTGTCTGGATGCTGTCGCGCATGGGGGCGCGCTTGTCGCTATCAAAATTGCCGGGGCGCCAGGTGGCGTCAGCAACAAACTCGAGATAATCGCTGTGGGCATGCTCGCCCAGCCATTGCCATAGCGCCTCGGCTTCGGTGTCTTGAGGCATGGGCGTATCCAGGGATAGCCAGCCCAGTTGCTCGAGCCCATTGACCGTCGCCCTGAGGGTAAGGGGGTATTCGCTGAACAGCCCGCTTTCTACATAACCCAGACGCCAGCGCTGACCATCAGGCTTGCTGTGCGGCGCGGTGGAAAATGCCTGGGGGGATTCCACAGCCCGGGCGGGTGGCAGGACAAGGACGGCCGTCGTTGACCACAACAAGACGAGAAGAACAAGGGCGTGGCGAATCACGAAGGTTTCCTTTTGATGATGAGCAGAGTGATGTCATCGGACTGCTCGTTGCCGCGGGTGAAATCGTTGACGCTGTTGAGTATGTCCCGGGCGATGGATG
>DATGUI010000168.1:0-8472 GCA_035301405.1 Burkholderiaceae bacterium | reverse complement strand
TTGATCAGACCGTGCATGCAGCCAAGGGGCGCGAAGCCGATGCAGTCATCGTGCTGGGTCTGGAGCAGGGGCGCTACGGGTTTCCGGCCAGTCAGGACGACGCACCGCTTTCAAGCCTGATGCAGGACCCGGGGGATGATTTCCCCGCAGCCGAAGAGCGTCGCCTGTTTTATGTGGCCCTGACCCGTGCGCGTCAGTGTGTTTTTCTGCTGGTCCACGCGACCCGGCCCTCTGCATTTGTCATGGAGCTGGAATTGTCACATACAATGAGACAAGCCCATTCATCACAGTCTCCATAAAACTCATGTTGCTTGCGTTGCTGGCGGTTGCTGCCGTCATGTTTGGTTTGTATAACGTGTTCATCAAACTGTCGGCTGATCACATTCAGGCGGTGCTCGGTGCCGTCATCCTGCAGTTTGTGGCGGCGTTTCTGGGTCTGGCGCTGTTACTGGTCCTGAAGGTCCAGCAGGGTCTGAGCCTGCATGCCAACTCCCGTGGCATCTGGATGGCCATCGCCGCCGGTGTCGCCATTGGCCTGGTAGAAATCCTCACCTTCGTCATCTACGGTCGCGGTGTTCCCGTTGCCGTCGGAAACCCGCTGATCATCGGGGGGTCGGTAGTGGTGACCACCGGCCTTGGGGTCTGGCTCCTGCGCGAGACCATCACCCTGGTTCCCATGCTGGCCATACTGATGATCGCAGGCGGCATCCTCCTGCTGGCCTGGAACGCCGCCCGGCTCTAATGCATATTCGTTTTTTGTCATGAAAAGGACATCAGCCATGTCTGGTATTCACACATTGTTCAAGCACGCTGCCCGCACCCTGGGTGTGGGTGCATTCATCATGGCGGGGGCCCTGGCAACTCAGGCAGCCCACAGCCAGGAAACCATCAAGATTGGCGAGCTCAACAGCTACAAGGCTCAGCCGGCATTTCTGGGGCCATACAAAAACGGCATGGTGCTGGCCGTGGACCAGATCAACGAGCAGGGTGGCGTGAACGGAAAGCAGCTGGAACTCATTGTCCGTGATGATCACGGCAACCCGGCAGACGCCGTCCGCGTGGCGGAAGAGCTCCTGTCGCGTGATCGGGTCGATGTCCTGACAGGCACCTTTCTGTCTCACGTCGGCATGGCGGTCAGTGACTTTGCCCGCCACAAGAAACGCTTCTTTCTCGCGTCCGAGCCACTGACTGACAAAATGATCTGGTCTGACGGCAACCGCTACACCTATCGCCTGCGCAACTCCACCTACATGCAGGTGGCCATGCTGATACCCGCAGCGGTCGAGATGAACAAGAAGCGCTGGGCCATCGTCTATCCCAATTATGAGTATGGACAATCAGCGGTGCGCACCTTCAAGAAGCTGCTTTCCGAGGCGCAGCCGGATGTCGAGTTTGTCTCCGAGCAGGCAACACCCCTGGGCAAGGTTGATGCCGGCAGCGTGGTGCAGGCCCTGGCCGATGCCAAACCCGAAGCCCTTTTCAACGTCTTGTTTGCCACCGATGTGGCCCGCTTCGTCCGGGCTGGCAACCAGCGCCATTTCTTTGATGACCTGCCGGTCGTCAGCATGCTGACGGGCGAACCCGAGTACCTCGACCCGCTGGGCACTGAAACGCCCGAAGGCTGGGTGGTGACTGGCTATCCCTGGTACGACATCGACACACCAGAACACGAAGCCTTCCTGTCTGCCTATCAGGAACGCTATAACGATCATCCCCGGCTGGGAACACTGATCGGCTACAACACCATTCTTTCGCTGGCAGCCGGGATTGAAAAAGCCGGCTCAACCGACACTGAGGCATTGATAAAGGCGTTCAAGGGGCTTGAGCTCATGACGCCGGTGGGGACCATCCGCTATCGGGAACAGGACAACCAGTCAACCATGGGTGCGCATGTGGGCCGTCTTGCTGTGCAGGATGGCAAGGGAGTCATGGTGGACTCCTGGTACGCTGACGGCGCTGATGTCCAGCCCAGCGACGAAGAAGTGCGGCAATGGCGCCCCGAATCCGCCGACCTTCCATGAGCTTGTAACGGTTCCATGTCATTGTCCGGTCTGTCCGTCCAGTTCCTGAACGGCCTGGCTGACGCCTCCTCCCTGTTTCTGGTGGCTGTGGGCCTGTCGCTGATCTTTGGCGTAACCCGCATCGTCAACTTTGCGCATGGCTCGCTGTACATGCTGGGGGTTTACCTGGCCGTCAGCCTGGTGGGGCAGTTTGGTGCCGACAGCGTCCCCGGGTTCTGGCTGGCGGTACTGGCATCCGCCAGTCTGGTTGCCGTCCTGGGCGTCGTGATAGAAGTGTTGCTGCTGCGGCGCCTCTATCATGCTCCCGAACTGTTTCAGCTGCTGGCCACGTTTGCGCTGGTGCTCATTATTGGCGACCTGACGCTATGGTGGTGGGGGCCCGAAGATCTGTTCGGGCCGCTGGCACCCGGGCTGTCCGGCTCGGTGCCCGTGTTGGGGCGCTACATCCCGGAATACGATTTTCTTCTGATGGCACTGGGGCCGCTGGTATTGCTGCTGCTGTGGCTGCTGCTGCAGCGCACGCACTGGGGGGCGTTGCTGCGTGCCGCCACGCAGGACCGGGCCATGCTGGGTGCACTGGGCGTCAATCAGGCGTGGTTGTTTACGGCCGTGTTTGCCCTGGGGGCCTTTCTGGCCGGCATGGGTGGCGCCCTGCAGGTGCCGCGCCAGCCCGCCAATCTTGACATGGACCTGAGCGTGATTGCCGAGGCTTTTGTCGTGGTGGTCGTTGGCGGCATGGGCTCCATCCCGGGCGCTTATGTGGCCGCCTTGCTCATCGCCCAGATCAAGGCGCTGTGCATTGCTCTGGGTACCGTCACGCTGGCAGGCTGGCAGATTGACTTCCCCAGCCTGACACTGGGGGCAGAGTTCGCCCTGATGGCGGTGGTACTGATCTTCCGGCCATGGGGACTGTTTGGCCGCCGCCCGGCACAGGTTCATGCAAGCCATGCGCCCGAGACACCACTGGCGCCCGCTGGCCGGCGCTTCCGTATCGTGGCGGCAATGGTCGTGGCTGTCTTGCTGGCACTGCCGCTGATGCACCACACCTTTCCCTACGCGCCGGTTCTGGCGTTTGATGCCTTGCTGGCGGTGCTGTTTGCACTGAGCCTGCATTTCATGATGGGCCCCGGGGGCATGTATTCTTTTGGCCATGCTGCCTATTTTGGGCTGGGTGCCTACGGCAGTGCCCTGGTGGTCAAGCATCTGGGCTGGTCCATGGCGCCGGCCATGGCAGCCGGTCCGCTGGTGGCCCTGATGGCAGCCATTGTGTTCGGCTGGTTTTGTGTCCGGCTGTCGGGCGTGTATCTGGCCATGCTCACCCTGGCGTTTGCCCAGATCGTGTGGTCGGTGGTGTATCAGTGGGACAGCTTTACCGGGGGCTCCAACGGAATCATCGGCATCTGGCCGGCCGACAGCCTCTCGGGCAATCATTATTACTATTTTGTCCTGGCCATTGTGCTGGTTGTGGTGTGGCTGCTGCGTCGCATTGTGTTTTCACCGTTTGGGCAGATCATGCGGGCAAGCCGGGATGCGCCGACGCGCGCCCGGGCGCTGGGCATTCCCGTCATGCGTGTCCAGTGGCTGACCTTCGTGCTGGCTGGAGCCGTGGCCGGCCTGGCCGGTGCCCTGTTTGTCTTTGCCAAGGGCAGCACCTCGCCGGAAGTCCTGTCGATCGAGCGGTCGGTTGATGGCCTGGTCATGGTGCTGCTGGGCGGGCTCAACCACCTGGCAGGCCCCCTGGTGGGTGCGGGCGCCTTTCAGCTCCTGGATGATGTCATCACCGGCCTGACCGAGTACTGGCACGCCCTGCTTGGTGCAGTCATCCTGCTGCTGGTGCTGGTGTTCCCCGGCGGTCTGGCAGGCCGCCACGGCCCTGTCCGGGCGGCAGCGTAATGGACAAGGGCAAGGCAAGGAGCAGGCATGCTGACGGTTGAACAGCTCACATTGTCATTTGGCGCCCAACAGGTGGTGCGCGGTGTGGACCTCCACGTGGCGCCCGGCGAGATCGTGGCGCTGATCGGCCCCAACGGGGCGGGCAAGACAACAACCTTCAACATGATCAACGGCCAGCTGGCGACAGATTCAGGGCGGATACAGTTCAATGGGCATTCGCTTCGTGGCAAGACGCCCGAGCAGATTGCCCGGCTGGGCATTGCCCGCAGCTTTCAGGTAGCGGCCACCTTTGGCTCATTGACCGTATTGCAGAATGTGCAGACCGCGCTGCTGGCGCACCATGGGCGTACCTTTCGTTTCCTGTCGGTTGCAGGCAAGTACCAGGCCCCGGCTGCCATGCAATTGCTGGATCAGGTCGGCATGGCGGCCCAGGCCCATCGTGCCTGCAGTACCCTCGCTTATGGTGACGTCAAACGCGTGGAGCTGGCCATGGCCCTGGCAAGTGAGCCCCGCTTGCTGCTGATGGACGAACCCACCGCGGGCATGGCCCCGGCCGAGCGGCGTGCCCTGATGACCCAGGTGAGGGATGTGGCACGCCAGCGTGGCATGGCCATTCTGTTCACTGAGCACAGCATGGACATAGTCTTCGACCACGCGGATCGGGTGGTGGTGCTGGCGCGTGGACAGATCATTGCCAGTGGAACGCCCCAGGAGATCCGTGACCATGCTGAAGTCCGTCGTGTCTATTTTGGCGGGAAGACGGAGCCCGGGCAACCGGTGGGCGGGCCCTCCGATGCGAACCTGCGATCTCGCCATGACGGCAAGCCCATTCTCCAGGCGCAGGGCCTGAATGCCTGGTATGGCGCCGCGCATATTCTCCATGATGTTGACCTGAAGGTCTATCCCGGTGAGGTCACGGCCCTGCTGGGGCGCAATGGCGCTGGCAAGTCGACGACGCTCAAGAGCCTGATGGGCATGCTGGCCCGCACGTCGGGTGAACGCCGTCTGATGACCCATTCACTGACTTCGCTAGCCCCCCACGAGATTGCCCGGCTAGGCATGGGCTATGTGCCCGAAGAGCGTCGCATCTTCACTGACCTGACGGTCATGGAAAACCTGCGCTGTGGTCAGCAGCCGGCACGCAAATGGCCGGATGGTACCGACGCACCCGCCTGGACATTGCCCATGCTGTTTGAGTATTTCCCCAACCTGGAGGCGCTGGCGCATCGTCTCGGGGACCAGATGAGCGGCGGAGAACAGCAGATGCTGTCCGTGGCCAGAACACTGATGGGCAATCCCTACGTGGTGCTGCTGGATGAGCCGTCAGAAGGCGTGGCGCCCATTATCGTGGATGCCCTGGTGGAGATGATTCAGCTCATGCGCCAGCGTGGCGTGGCCGTGGTACTGGCCGAGCAGAATCTGGAGGTGGCTGCCCGGGTGGCTGACCGGGCCTATGTCATTGAAAAAGGCCAGATCCGTTACGAAGGCAGTTTGCCTGCCTTCATGGAAGACGAGGCCGCTCGCCGCAAGTGGCTGTCGGTGTAGACGCGCGTATCAGCGGGCCGCCTGGCTGCCGTCGGGCATTTCTATTTTTACTTCCAGCACTTCCAGTGCATCTTGCCGTTCAAGATTTACCTGAAGGTCATCGGGATTGATCTTGACGTACTTGGAGATCACCTCGATCAGCTCCTTGCGCAAGGCAGGGAGGTAGTCCGGTGCATCGCCATCACCACGCTCGTTGATCAATATCAGTTGCAGGCGGTCTTTGGCCACACTGGCAGACGTTTTCTTGTTTCCGAGTAGAAACGATAAAAAAGACATAGTATCAGCCCCCGAACATGCGTTTGAACAGCCCGGGTTTTTCATAATCAACAAATCGCAAGGGCCGGTCTTCACCCAGATACCGGGCCACCATGTCGTCGTACGCCCTGGCGACGTCCGTATCCCGCATGTGGATGACCGGCACCCCTTGGTTGGAGGCCTGCAGCACCATTTCGGATTCCGGGGTCACGCCGATCATCTTGATGCGCAGGATATCTTCGATGTCCTGTAGTGAAAGCATCTCGCCGTCGGCCACACGCTTGGGACTGTAGCGCGTCAGGAGCAGGTATTCCTGGATGGGTTCATCACTGCGTTCAGCCCGGCGAGACTTGGCAGACAGGATGCCGAGTATGCGATCAGAGTCTCGTACGGAAGAGACCTCAGGGTTGGTGACCACGAGGGCATCATCAGCAAAGTAGGCTGCCATGAGGGCACCGGTTTCAATGCCGGCGGGGGAATCACAAACAATGTATTCAAAGCCCATTTCCTTGAGCTCGTCCAGTACCTTTTCGACCCCTTCCCGCGTCAACGCATCCTTGTCGCGGGTTTGCGACGCCGGCAGGATGAACAGGTTTTCCAGTTGCTTGTCGCGAATCAGTGCCTGGTTCAGGGTGGCTTCCCCTTGGATGACATTGACGAAATCGTAGACAACCCGGCGCTCGCATCCCATGACGAGATCGAGGTTGCGCAGGCCGACGTCAAAGTCCACCACGACGGTTTTATGGCCCCGCTGGGCCAGACCGGACGAGAAGCTTGCGCTACTGGTGGTTTTTCCGACACCACCCTTACCGGATGTCACCACAACAATACGTGCCATGACAGATTCATTCCTATATGTTGGTTTGCCCCGCTATGGTATAGCAAAATGCCAATCGCATGCGTGACAGGACGTTATTGGACAGAATTGGATTCAACATCAAGTTGCCGAGGCGCCCAGTGCCTGGATCTCCAGCGCGTCAGCCTTGCGCTCTACCAGTGCCGGTCGATAGCGCAAGGCAGGGTCAAGCGCAGTTTCGATGACACGGTAAATGCCCGCAATGGCCAGGAGCTCGGGATCGAGCTCGGTGGTGAAGATACGTGCGTCTTCGTTCCCCTGGGCGCCGGCCATGGCTTTTCCCCGCAGGGGTCCGTAGACATGGATGTTGCCATCGGCGATGACTTCGGCCCCCTGGCTGACCATGCCAATGACGACAAGATCGGTGCCGCGGGCATAGACACGTTGTCCGGAGCGCAGGGGCCGGTTGACGACCATGGCCGTGGCCGGTGGTTCAGCTGTGTGGCTGTCCGCCGACTTGGTCTGTGACGGGGGCGGAGCAGCAGTGGCAGGCGAGTCGGCGAGCTCCGCCGCCTTGCGGGGCAGTGAAGAGACGTCAACCTGGGTCAGGCCATGGGCCAGCGCATTGGAGAGGTTCATGCCACGGGCCATGACACCGACAGGGTGCAACTGATGCTGCCGCAGGGCCTGGGTCAGGACGGCCCAGTCTACCGGGGCAGAAAGGCCGCTGGCATCGAGTATGACGGGCTCCTCTTCAAAGAAGCCGTCGGCTTCCTCCAGGCGGTGCTCGAGTTCCGCCAGCAGGGCGCTGGTGTCGTGCTGATGCAGGACAATGCGAAGTGCATAGAGGGTTGCGCTCTTGAAATCAAGGGCTGGGGTGTCGGGTGCAGTCAAATCCAGGTATCCCTAAGCGTGGTAATGCGATTGATGATAGGTTGCTCGGGCGTGGACTCATCGCGATCGGCCACAAAGTAACCCAGGCGCTCGAACTGCCAGGTCTGGCCCGGGCTGGCGATGGTGCCGGGTTCCAGCCATGCCTGTACCGTCACCATGGAGTCCGGATTGAGGGCATCCAGCAGATCGGTGTCGTCCATGTCGGGCTGAGCATCGGTAAACAGCCGGTCGTAAAGACGGACCGTGGCTGCCACCGCGTGTTGCGCGCTGATCCAGGTGATGGTGCCTCGCACCTTGACCGAGCTGGCTCCCGGCGTACCGCTCTTGGTGTCGGGCAGGTATTCTGCATGGACTTCAGTGATATTGCCCTGGTCGTCTTTGGTGCAGCCGGTGCACCGCACGATATAACCGTATTTGAGCCTGACCGTATTCCCCGGGAAGAGTCGGAAATAGCGCTTGGGCGGGTCTTCGCGGAAGTCGTCGCGTTCTATCCAGAGCTCGCGGCTGAAGGGGAATTCACGTTGACCGGCGTCGGGTTGGTGCGGGTGCAGCGGCGCGTGGCAGACCTCGGTCTGACCTTCGGGGTAGTTGGTAATGACCAGCTTGACCGGGTCCAGCACGGCCACGCTGCGATGGGCCCGGGGATCCAGGTCATCACGCAGTGCCTGTTCAAGGTCGCTGTAGGGTACATGCTGGGCAGCCTTGCTGATGCCCAGGCGGCTGCAGAACAGCCTGATCGACTCGGGTGTGTAGCCGCGCTTGCGCAGGCCGGCCAATGTGGGCATGCGGGGATCATCCCAGCCTTCAACGTGGTTGTCATCGACCAGGCGCCGCAATTTGCGCTTGCTGGTGACCACATGGCTGAGATTGAGCCGTGAGAATTCGTACTGACGGGGCAGGGGCTTGAGGAAATGGCCCAGTTCGGTCAGCCGCTGGAGTATCCAGTCGTAGAAGGGGCGCTGGTCTTCGAATTCGAGCGTGCACAGGCTGTGGGTAATGGTTTCCAGGGCATCTTCGACCGGATGCGCCCACGAATACATGGGATAAATACACCATTCCGTACCCGTA
>DATGUI010000167.1:0-9673 GCA_035301405.1 Burkholderiaceae bacterium | reverse complement strand
ACCGCGACCGTGCAGAACGGTGATCATGGGAATTTTGTCGTCGAGGACGCGATTGACCATGGCACGGGCCACGGGGGTGCTGAGGAAGTCAACCATGATGGCGCCGTCGTCCCGGGCACGGTTGTACGCTTCGATGCCGCGTTGCGGCTCGTTGCCCGTGTCGGAGATGTTGAGTTCAACTGGATGGCCATCGACGCCGCCGGCATCGTTGATGAGGGTGAGATAATCGCGCTGACCTTCGCTGTATTCGTCGGTCAGAAAGGTATAGACTGCGGTGAAGTCGAGTGCAGCAGCGAACTTGATGGGCTCTTTGTCGGCGGCCATTGCAGGAGTGATGGCCAGGGCCGCGCTCAGTGCGGTACCAAGCGTCAGGCGTTTGAAGAAGTGTTTCATGGGTTGTGTCCTCCGGTTGCGATAGCTAACGGTATTTATGGGCCATGCGGGCAGGCACGGCGGTTTATAGGCTGGAATGGCGAAATGGCCATACCAGCAGATATTTGCGCAGGTTGTCGTAGATCTTGCCCAACCCCAGGGGCTCGAACAGCAAGAATCCGATGATGAGTGCGCCGTAGATCATGAGCGGGATGTGCGACAGGGTGTTGGTGGATGCCGACAGCCATCCGAGCTTGTTGAAGGTGACGACCAGATTGGTCAGGAGTATGGGCGCCAGCAGCACGAAACCCGCGCCCAGGTAGGAGCCAATGACGCTGCCCAAGCCACCGACCAATACCATGGCGACGATTTGTACTGAGACGTTGAAGGTGAATTGTTCAGGGGTAACAGCCTGGTAGTAGCAGAATGCGAGAATGGCACCGGTCACGCCACCAAGGAAGGAACTGCTGAAGAAGGCCACCAGCTTGAAGCGCACCACATTGACGCCGATGACGGCCGCGGCATAATCCTTGTCACGTACGGCTACCAAGGCACGCCCCACGCTGGTGCGCTTGATGTTGAGCAGCAGCAGGGTCAGAAACACGGCCCACAGCAGGGCAACGTAATAGCGGGTGACCTCGGATTTGAGGGAGAAAAACAGGAAGGTGGCCGATGAGGGCGTTTGCAGGGTGGCTTGCGCTCCGCCGCTGATGACCGGAACATTGACGATGGTCCAGTCAACCAGGTACTGCATGGCCAGTGTAGCCATGACCAGATACAGCCCCTTTACCCGCAATGCTGCCGCCCCGAAAATGCTGCCGATCAGTGCAGCCATGAGGCCGGCGCCAAGCAGGGCCAGTTCGAATGGCACCCCTGCCCGCGTAAGATGAATGCTGGTATAGGCGCCAATGGCCATGACGGCGGCAAACCCGAAGTGCAGCTGGCCGGCAATGCCCATGAGCAGGGTGAGCGACAGGGCGGCAGCAGTGAAGATCAGCCACGGCAGCAGGTAGCTGCTGAGAACGAATGTGCTGAACAGCAGCGGGGCCAGCGCACCCAGTGCCAGCAGAACGAACACCTGCCAGCGGTCGGCACGTATGGGCCATAGCTGACGGGCCGATGCATAACGGGTGTGATAGACGCCTGACAAACGATAAAACATGAGCCTTAAACCCTTTCAATGTCTTCCCGGCCAAACATGCCGTAAGGACGGAACATGATGGTCAGCAGGATGATGAGCGACGTGACCACGTTGCGGGTTCCGCCACCGACGATTTCATCAAGATAGCCGGGAATGACGCTACCCAGAATACCCACCAGCAGGCCTCCTACCAATACCCCGGCGACGCTGTCCAGCCCGCCCAGAATGACCACGGCAATGGCAGGAAACAGCAGTTGGGAGATGGTCCAGTCGACCCCTTGCACCGAACCCCAGACCACGCCGGCCGCGATGGCAGACAGGCCGGCCAGCCCCCACGAGATGCCGATGGCGCGTTCGACCGAGATGCCGACTGACCAGCTGGAGACGTGATCATCCGACACGGCCCGCAGCTTGGTGCCTGTGCGGGTGCGGAAAAACAGGGTGGAGGCGCCGATCAGGAGCAGGGCAATGATGCCGCCTACCAGATAGGTGCGATTGATGAAGACCTCGCCAATGATGATGGGCGCAAACGAGATGCCGATATCAATCTGTTTGGGTGAGGCCCCCAGAAAGCCCGGCCCGATGCCGCGCAGGAAGATTTCGAGCCCCAGCGTGAGCATGACGATCATGATGATGGGCTGGCCGACCATCTTGCGCAGCAAGAGTCTCTCGGCTGCCATGCCAAACCCGAACATGATCAGAATGCCCACCACGACGGCCAGCCACACGGGCAGCCCCATGCTGATGCCCAGCCAGACCAGGTAGCCGGCGATCATGACCATGGCACCCTGGGCCAGATTGGGCACACCAGACGATTTGTAGATCAGGACAATTCCCAGGGCCACCAGGCCGTACATCAGCCCGGTGAGGGCGCCATTCACGAGCAGTTCAAGAAAGTATGACATCAGCCTGCCTCCTGGAGTTTGGAGTCAGTGACATTGTGCAGGCCAAGCTGGCGCTGCAGGACGCCGACCTCTCCGGTTTCATAGACGATACGGGCCTCGAAGCTGACCTCTTGCTGGTCGGAATACAGCGCGTCGATGATGTCCTTGTAGTTGGTATCAATGACGTTGCGTCGGAGCTTGCGTGTGCGGGTGACTTCACCGTCGTGTGCGTCGAACTCTTTGTGCAGATTGACAAAGCGCCGGATCTGCAAGGCGGCTGGCAAGACCGTGTTGGTGTGGGCGATGAGGCCGTGAATGAGTTCGGCCACCCGTGGCTGCTGGGAGAGCTCGGCATACGAAGAGTAGGAAATGCCGCGTTCCTGGGCCCAGTGCCCCACTGCCTGAAAATCAATGCAGACGATGGCAGCGAGAAAATCGCGATCCTTGCCCAGCACGCAGACGTCCCGAATGTAATGGCTGAACTGCAGGCGGTTTTCTATATAGGTGGGGATGAAGCGTTCGCCCTGCGCGGTGTAGACGACCTCGGAGGCGCGTCCCAGAACGACCAGCTGGCCATCGTCCTCGAAATAGCCGGCGTCGCCGGTGTAGAGCCAGCCGTCCTTGAGGACTTCGGCGGTCTCTTCGGGCTGTTGATAGTAGCCGTCAAAGACATTGTCGCCTTTCATGAGGATTTCGCCATCGTCGTTGATGCGCATCTCGATGCCGGGAAAGGGTCGCCCCACGGTATGGAGCATGACTTCATCGGGTGCCTGTGCTGCCGCCAGGGCGACGTTTTCAGTCTGGCCGTAAAACTGGCGCAGGGGCAGGCCCAGCGCCCGGAAGAACAGGAAGATGTCTTCACCAATGGCTTCGCCGGCGGTATAGGGCCGCTTGACCCGCGCCAGACCAAGGTGGTCCTTGATGGGGCCGTAGATGAGGAGCTCGCCCAGCCAGCGTTTGAGGCGCTGCCCCAGATGGGGTTGCTTGCCGGCCATGCGGGCGCGCTCAAGTTCGATGGCAAAGGGCATGAACTTGTGATAGAGCCACTTCTTGAGCGGTGTGGATTCGTCCATGCCGACCTGGATGCGGGTCAGCATGTTGGACCAGGTGCGTGGTGAACAGAAATAGAGGGTGGGGGCGATTTCGCGGAGATCGTGCTGGGCGGTTTCCTGGTCTTCG
This sequence comes from Burkholderiaceae bacterium, assembly GCA_035301405.1. Lineage (GTDB taxonomy): Bacteria > Pseudomonadota > Gammaproteobacteria > Burkholderiales > Burkholderiaceae_B > JAJYRX01. The sequence goes on along the minus strand of DATGUI010000167.1, from coordinate 6,097 downwards.
GGGATGTTGACCACAAACCGCAGTTCGATGGATGCCGTGATTGAAAAGATGAAGTCACCCACCCAGGCAATGGGAAGGTAGGCCATGTGGATTTCACCCTCGGTGAAATAGCCGGCCTGGGCGGCGTAGCGAACGCCATGCAGCAGGTGTCCGTGCTTGAGTGGAATGCCCTTGGGCTCGCCCGTGGTACCCGACGAGTGCAGCAGTGCAGCGACATCGTGGGTGCTGGGGCGCTTGATGAAAGCATCGTGCAGGGCCGGTTCGGCTGCCAGGCGCTCACGGCCTTCGGCAAGCAGGGTCTCAAAGGCAGCGAGACCGGTCGTGTCCTTGAGGCCGCGTGGGTCGTCGAAGACGATGAGGTCAAGCGGGCAGTTGTGTTCTTCGCGTACCAGCAGGAGTTTGTCGACCTGTTCCTGGTCTTCTGCAACGGCAAACCGGATGTGCTCGCGCTGGATCTGGCTGGCGAGTTCTTCGGGTTGCGTATCGGGATAGGCAGGCGAGGGGATGGCGCGCAACGCAATGGCTGCCAGCATGCTGAAATACAGCGCCGGGCGGTTGTCTCCAATGACGAGAACAATGTCTTCGGGACCCACACCGCGGGATTCCAATGCGGCCGCCAGGGCCAGCACGGCATCCAGGTATTGCTGCCAGGTGTATTCCTGCCAGACGCCGTGATCCCGTTCGCGCATGGCAACCTGGTCGGGGTGCGTCCGGGCGTTGGCTGCCAGAATGGCAAGCAGATGGTCGTCGTCTTGCCAGTGTGGGTGCAAGCGCATGGATTCGGCTTTCAGGGCGTCGGCGGATGCGGCGCCAGTCTGTGCAGTATCCAGCGGCCGGGGCGATGTGGACGGTGCGGGAACTTGTACAGTCATTATTTCTCCACCTTGCCGATGTAGGCGGCGACGACGTCGGGGTCACTGATGGCTTCCTGGGGCAGCCCTTCCTTGATTTTCTCGCCGTTGTTGAGAATGACCAGGCGATCGCAGATGGCGGTGACGACATCCATGTGGTGCTCGATGAGCAGGATGCTCAGTCCGAGGGCCTCGTGGGCATCCAGGATGAAACGCACCATGTATTCCTTTTCTTCCTGATTCATGCCTGCCATGGGCTCGTCAAGAATCAGGAAGGTGGGTTCGGCAGCCAGGGCCCGGGCAAGTTCCACCCGTTTCTGGGTGCCAAGCGGAATGACGTCGACCATTTCATCACGAACGCTTTCCAGCTGGAGCAGATCAATGATTTCTTCTACCTTGTCGCGATTGGCCACCTCTTCCTTTTGGGCTGCCCACCAGTAAAACATGGCCGACAGCACGCTGGGTTTCATGAAGTTGTGTCGACCCAGAAGGATGTTGTCGAGAACGCTCATGCCTTTGAACAGCGCAACGTTCTGGAAAGTGCGGGCAATGCCTTGCTGAGCGATCTGATGGGGCTTGAGGCTGTTGAGCTGGACATCACCGAAGAAGATGTCGCCCCGTTGGGGCGGAAAGAAGCCGGTAATGGCGTTGACCGTGGTGGTTTTGCCCGATCCATTGGGGCCGACCAGACCAAGAATTTCTCCCTGGTCGATATGAAGGGAGATGTCTTTCATGGCATGCAGCCCGCCGAACCAGCGATTCATGCCCTTGCAGGATAGTATGGTACTGCGACCGTCAGCGCTTACTGCGGTTTGCATGATGTCTTCCTCTACACTGTACTGCCGTCAACAGCCAGGTTTATGATCATAATGTGCATTGATCGTATACAAATGTACCTGCATCCACTGTCATTTTGCTGACAATGTGGGGTTTATCTGGATGGGCCCCGCCCCGTGTGAAAGGACACCATGACACATCGCATTGCATTTATCGGCTTTGGAACCATTGGCAGGGACGTCGCCAGGGGCTTGCGCGAGCACGCCGGTTACCGGCTGGCCGCCCTGTGCCGGCGCGCCGACGCGCCTCTGGATGCGGATATGGAGCGACTGCCGACGTTTCAGGATCTGCGCCACTGGGAGCCGGGCCTGGTGGTGGAAGTGGCCAGTCAGAAAGCGGTGCACGAGTACGCAGCCAGTGTGTTGAGAGCAGGCATTCCGTTTCTCGTGTCGTCAGTCGGTGCGCTGGCCGATTCGACGTATGTGGCCCATCTGCGTGAAGTCGCCGGGGCCAGCAGAGCACGAATCATCGTGCCGTCGGGTGCGGTGGCTTCGCTGGATTATCTGCGTGCCATTCGCACCGACCCTTCAGCCGGGGTGACCTACGAGTCCCGCAAGCCGGTGGCTGCCTGGGAGCATGAGCTGCGAGCTGCCGGCCACGACCCTTCCGCGCTGACACATGAACTCGTGCTTTACGAGGGGCCGGCGGATGTCGCCGCCAGAAAATACCCCAAGAATCTGAATGTGGCTGCCACTCTGGCGCTGGCGGGTGTGGGCATGGACCGTACCCGTGTCCGGGTGGTGGCCGATCCGGGCATTTCCCGGAATCAGCATGCCGTGCATGTCACCGGTGCGGCGGGCAGCCTGCAGACGCAGGTCATCAACCAGCCCGCGCCATCCAATCCCAAGACCTCCGCCGTGGTTGCGCGCAGCGTCTGTGCTGCCATCAATCACTATTTTGATCCCCTGCTGTTTATCTGAGGACGCCATGAACCGTTACACCACGCCATCTTCCGATATTCCTTTCATCGATGCCGTCTGGCGGCAAGCGTTGCCCCCGTCTTCAGCCATTGAACAGGCAGCGGCACTGGCTCTGCCTGTTGCTGCTTCCCGTCAGGCCCAGGATGCCATCCAGCGTTGGGAACATTATTCGCCGACACCATTACATGCCCTGCGCGGCCTGGCCAATCACTTCCGTCTGGGCGCCGTCTATTGCAAGGACGAAGGGCAGCGTCTGGGGCTGGGCAGCTTCAAGGCGCTGGGGGGTGCTTATGCCGTGGCCAACCTCGCACAGGAAAAGGGCACTGCCATCACGGTGACCTGTGCAACCGAAGGCAATCACGGTCGATCGGTCGCCTGGGGCGCCCAGCGCGCCGGTGTGCCATGCGTCATTTTTCTGCATGAGGGTGTCAGCCAGGCACGGGAAGAAGCCATTGCCCGTTATGGAGCGCAGATCCGGCGGGTGGCCGGCAATTACGATGATGCCGTCAGGACCTGTGCCGAGGTGGCCGAACAAGAGGGCTGGCAGATTGTGTCTGACACGACGTGGGAAGGCTACCAGGAGATTCCGCGCCAGGTGATGGCCGGTTACAGCCTGATCGCCAAAGAGGTGTCCGGACAGATTGCCCAGCCACCCACCCATGTCTTTGTTCAGGCAGGTGTGGGCGGCATTGCTGCATCCCTGATGGCCAGCCTGCAACGCGCCTGGCCGGGCGCTGCCATGCGTTTTATTGTGGTTGAGCCACGAGGCGCAGCCTGCATCCTGGCCAGCGCCCTGGCGGGGGGTCGGCTGACCGCCGTCTCCGGACCCTTTGACACCATTTCGGCCGGACTGGCGTGCGGCGAACCCTCCCCTGCCGTGCTGGATCTGCTCATGGCGGGCACCAGCATGTTTCTGGCTCTGGACGACGTCTGGCTGAAGCAGGCCATGCGTCAATATGCTCAGGCCATTGACAACGATGCCAGCATTGTGGCGGGCGCATCAGGCGCAGCCGGTCTGGCGGGTCTGCTGGCTGTTCTGTCCGAAGAGCAGCTCAGCGAGGCACTGGGTCTGGATGCCGCCAGCCGGGTGCTGCTGATCAACACGGAAAACGATACGGACCCGGCTGCCTATCAGGAGATTGTGACGTCTCAGGCCACCGACAGGTAGCGGTCCTGGGTCTCGGTGTCGTGGCGGAGGTCGTCGCTGGTGGCCGTGTGCACGACCTGGCCCTTTTCAAGGATGTAGGCGCGACGCGCGTGCCGGAGGGCAAAATGCACGCTCTGGTCAGTGAACAGGATGGTTGTCGTCCGGGCGAGCTGGTCGATCAGCTCGCCGATCTGCTGAACAATCACGGGTGCCAGGCCTTCATTGGGTTCATCCAGCAACAGCAGGCGGGGCTGACTCATCAGGGATCGGGCCACGGCCAGCATTTGCTGTTGACCGCCTGACAGCGTATTGCCATCCTGATTGGCCAGTTCAGCCAGCATGGGGTATTCGTCAAAAATCCGTTCGACCGTCCAGCTGCGTTCGGCACCGGCGCGATGGTAGTCGCCGATCTCAAGGTTTTCGCGCACGGACAGGCCGGGAAAGATGCGCCGGTCTTCGGGAACCAGGCTCATGCCCAGACGTGCAATGCGAAATGCCGGCTGACCGGTAACGTTTTGATCGTCAAAGAAAACTGCACCCTGCCGGGGTGGGGTCAGACCGATGATGCTGCGCAATGTAGTGCTTTTGCCGGCGCCGTTGCGTCCCAGCAGGCAGACGGTTTCACCCTCTTCGATGGAAAGCGAGACACCCTGCAACGCATGACTCTCGCCGTAATACGTGTGGATGTTGTCAACCTTCAGTATCATGCCAGTGTTTCCTCGGTTTCTTCGCCCAGATAGGCCTTGCGGACATCAGGATGGCCCTTGACCTCATCCGGAGAACCCAGTACCAATGACTGCCCCCGGTGCATGACCAGAATGCGGTGCGCCAGATCAAAAACGACTTTCATGTCGTGTTCGGTAATGATGAAGGTGTAGGCGCCTGTTTCGGAGAGCTGCTGGATCAGGGCAGTGACTTGTCGGGTCTCGCTGGGCGTCATGCCGGCGGTGGGTTCATCCAGCAGCACGAGCCGGGGCTCGGTAGCCAGAACCACGGCAATCTCGACCAGGCGCTTGTCGCCGTAACTGATGACACCCGCGCGCTGATGCGCCAGATGAGACAGCGACAGCTGTTCCAGGAGTTCGTCGGCACGGTCCTGGACGGCCCGGTTGCGCGAAGCAATATTGAACCATTTGCGGCTGTCCTGGCGCAGGGCAGTAATGGCCACTTCCACGTTTTCGCGTACGGACATTTCCGTGAAGATGTTGTTGATCTGGAAAGACCGCGACACGCCCAGCCGGCTGATCTTGTGAGCCGGCATGCCGGTGATGTCCTGTCCTTCGAAGACAATGCGTCCGGATGTTGGCAGCATGCGTCCCGACAGCATGTTGTAGAAGGTAGTCTTGCCGGCCCCGTTGGGGCCAATGATGGCCAGTGTTTCACGGGGCATGACATCCAGCGACACGTCGGAAACGGCGGCCACGCCCCCGAAGTTTTTTGACAGGTTGTGAACCTGAAGAATGGGTGTGGTCATGACTTCTCCAGCCAGCGATCCAGAAAGGTGCCCAGCAGCCCGCGCCGGAAGAACATCACCATGATGGCCAGTATGATGCCCAGGACCAGCATCCAGGCTTCAGTATAGGTGGTGATCATGGTCTTGAGCAGCACAAACACGCCGGCCCCGAACAGGGGACCAAGAAAATAGCCGGTACCGCCCAGAATGGACATGAGTACGGGTTCGGCCGACATGCTCCAGTGTGCCAGCTCGGGGCTGGCGATGCGCAGGAACGGCACCATCAGGCCGCCTGCAAGCGCCGAAAAGCCACCGGAAATGGTGAATGCGGCCAGCCGGTAATGACGGATGTTCAGGCCGCAGAAGGCGACGCGTTCGGGGTTTTGCTGGATGGCTTTCAGTACCAGACCAAAGGATGAGCGACAGATCAGATAGAGCACGGCCAAAGCCAGCGCCACAATCACCAGGACGACGTGATAGTAGACGGCCGGATTGGCCAGCATGATGTTGATGCCCAGGCCCATCGACTTGACCTGAAAGCCGGATATGCCGTCGCTGCCATTGGTGACGGAACGCCATTGATGGACCACGGCGAACACCATCATGCCAAAGGCTAGGGTCAGCATGGCGAAATAGACTTCATCCAGCCGGACACTGAGGTAGCCGATGATGAGCGCCAGGATGACGCCCATCAGGATGGCCACGAGCAGGCAGGCCAGCAGTGGCCAGGCCAGCCATTTGAGCAGCATGGCCGTGGCATAGGCGCCAATGCCGAAGAAGGCGGCATGGCCGAAACTGAGCATGCCCGTGTAGCCGAAAATCAGGTTGAAGCTGACGGCAAACAGTCCGAGAATGAGGACTTCGATGCCGATGAATATGTAGAAATAGG
>DATGUI010000166.1:0-3669 GCA_035301405.1 Burkholderiaceae bacterium | reverse complement strand
AGGTTGGTGTAACCGCCAAATTCCTTGGGCAGGCTGAAATTGAGCACGATTGACTTGGCGTGCCCCAGGTGCAGATAGCCGTTGGGCTCGGGCGGAAATCGCGTGACAATGGAGTCATATTGTCCCGCCTCGATCTCGCGGATGATGCGATTGCGAATGAAGTTCGTGGGACCGGCTGTTTTGTCGCTGTTGCTCATGTTGTCACTGCAATTGTTTGAAGGCCACATTATAGCGGCAGCCCACGCCTTGCTGCCCGGTCCTGCCAACACGCAGTAGACCCCCGCACTGCGGTAGGCTACTCTTTTGGCCCGTCAACCGGATTGCAGTACAGTCGAATGTCAAAAGATTCCAACCAAACACCCGTTCAGCCCCACCAATTTGACCATAACAAGCTCAGCACCCATATTCTTTTGGCGCTGGCTTTTGGCCTCGTGGCCGGCACGCTGATCAATTTGATATTTCCCGACGATGGCCTTGTCCAGTCCTGGGTTGTCGAAGGGTTGTTTGACGTGGTCGGCGACATGTTCGTCCGCTTTCTGACCATGCTGATCGTGCCCATTGTTTTTGTGTCACTGATCTCCGGCGTGGCCTCCCTGGCCGACCCCAAGAGTTTGGGCCGGGTCAGCGCCAAGGCCATAGGCCTTTATTTGCTGACCACGCTCATCGCCGTGGTGCTGGCCCTGACCGGGGGCGCAATTTTCAAGACCGGGGTTTCAGTTGGTGCGGTTTCAGACCAGGCGCTGGAAATTGCCAGCGCGCCGCCCTTTTCCCAAGTGCTTGTAGAAATAGTGCCGAGCAACCCGGTTCAGGCCATGGCAGAAGGCAACATGCTGCCCATCATCATATTCTCCATCCTGCTTGGCCTTTCCATGTCATTTGCCGGAGAGCACGGCAAGCGCATCAGCGACTTCTTTACCGACATGATGGAAGTCGTCATGAAGCTGGTTGGCATCGTTATGCTTATTGCCCCCTACGGCGTGTTTGCGCTTATTGCCGGCATGGCTGCGACAACCGGCTGGTCAACCTTTGCCGGGCTGCTCAAGTATGTCGTGCTTGTCATGGCTGCGCTCATTGTCCAGGCGGCGGTGGCCTATCCGCTGTTGCTCAAGCTGTGGTCCGGCCTCAGCCCTGTCCGTTTTTACCACCACTTTCGCGACGTCATCGCGTTTGCCTTTTCCACTGCCTCCTCGGGTGCCACCATTCCGGTTACGTTGAGGGCCGTGCAGGAGAGAATGGGTGTATCCAACCGCATCAGCTCTTTCACCATCCCTTTGGGCGCCACCATCAACATGGACGGCACGGCCATCATGCAGGGCATTGCCGTCAGCTTTATTGCGCAGTATTACGGCGTTGATCTGTCCATTTCCCAATACCTGATGGTTGTGTTCATGGTGGTCATGGCTTCAATCGGAACCGCCGGGGTGCCCGGCGTTGGCCTGATTCTGCTTGCAGGTGTACTCACCCAGGTCGGCCTGCCGGCCGAAGGTATTGCCATGATTTTGGGCGTCGACCGGCTGCTGGACATGACCCGCACCGCGGTTAACGTCACCGGGGATGCTGTGGTCACCTGCATTGTGGCCAATACTGAAGGCGAGCTTGACCGCAACCGGTTCAATGAAACTGCGCCTGCACAGCCTGTATCAGGCACTGACGCGTAGCGACCGTGTCACCCGGGATGTGTTTACCTGGCCTTGCTGCCCGCACGCACCACTGCAGCGGGTGCACCCACTGCAAATAGCAGCGCACCCATTGAACAGGCTGTCATCACCAGGGCGATTGGCATCAGTGTTCCGTCAGCCAGCCAGGTTGACACGGCGCTGATGAAGCCTGCAATTGTAAATTGTGCAGCGCCCATCAGCGCGGCTGCCGTGCCGCCCAGCCTGGGGAAGAAATCCAGTGCATTGGCAATATTGTTGGGGGCAATGGCCCCCATGCTGCCGGCCGCAACGACAATCGCAACCGCAATTGCAATAACCCCGGCATCTGCAATGACCAGCGTCAGCATGGCGGTGACCGCCACAGCCTGGATGCACAGTGCCGATCGCAGAATTCTTGCAGAGTGAAAGCGCAGGAGCAGGCGGCGATTGACCAGATTGGCGATGACCATGCCGACGATGTTGGCAGCGAACAGAACGGAAAACTCCGTATTGGAGCGTCCGAACCAGTCCTGATAAATAAAGGAGGCGTGCGTTATAAATATGAGCAGCACGCTGAAAGCCAGCGTCTGCATAATGATAAAGCGCATGGCCGTGGTGTTTTTCAGCACCTGCACATAATTTGTCACCAGCGTATGCAGCGGGGTTCTGGTTCGCGAAGCGGCCGGCAGATTCCTGAACAGAAAAGCGCGCAAGGTAATGGCCAGAACAAGCGCATAAACGGCCAGCATCACAAATATTCCCGGCCAGGCGCTGAAGTGAAGAATAACAGACCCTATACTCGGCGCCAGAGCTGGAGCGATAAACATGATCAGGCCGATAAGAGAGAAAAGCCGCGCCGACTCATTTCCGCTTGTCCGGTCGCGGACTATGGCCGGCACTGAAACAGCTGCCCAGGCACCCCCAATGGCCTGTATCACCCGCCAGAACATCATGCTGCCCAGGCTTTTTGTTCCTGCCAGAACCAGGCTGGCGACCGCGAATATTCCCAGCCCTGTCAGTAGGACGACCCGGCGGCCGTAACGATCCGACAAGGGACCGCCAACCAATTGGGAAAAACCCAGTACCAGAACATAGATGCTTAGTGTTCGACCCACCGCAGGCAGGTCAACGTTGAAATCATTGGCTATTTGCGGGAATGCCGGCAAATACGTATCGAGGGCCAGCGGGCCCAAGGCGACCGTTATCGCTAAAAGAAGCGCCAATCGAAATGGTGACAAGCCGGACATCGATTCAGTTTTTTATTTTTTCCAAACGCGGTTCATGCGCAGCTGCTGTGTCGGAATGGCTCCGGCCAGAGTCTACATGTGGACAGCCTGAGCAGATTCAATCCGTCAAGCTGTGGCTTAAAGCCAAAAAAAAACCCCGAAGCCAGTTTTAGCTTCGGGGTTTGGAATAAATGCCTGGCAGTGACCTACTCTCACACGGCGAATGCCGCACTACCATCGGCGCTGGCACGTTTCACTTCCGAGTTCGGGATGGAATCGGGTGGGTCCGCACCGCTGTTGCCGCCAGGCAAAGCAAATCGGGAATCTGTTCAAAAGCGTTTGTCGTATCAGCGTTGGAAAATGTAACTTTTCTCCAATTGGCTTTGGTGTTATATGACCAAGCCTCACGGGCAATTAGTACGGGTTAGCTTCATGCATTACTGCACTTCCACATCCCGCCTATCAACCTGGTAGTCTTCCAGGGCCCTACAGGAACCTTAAAGGTTCGGTGAAACCTAATCTTGGGAGGGGCTTCCCGCTTAGATGCTTTCAGCGGTTATCCCTGCCGATCGTAGCTACCCGGCAATGCATCTGGCGATACAACCGGAACACCAGCGGATCGTCCACTCCGGTCCTCTCGTACTAGGAGCAGATTCCCTCAAGTTTCAAGCGCCCACGGCAGATAGGGACCGAACTGTCTCACGACGTTCTAAACCCAGCTCGCGTACCACTTTAAATGGCGAACAGCCATACCCTTGGGACCGGCTACAGCCCCAGGATGTGATGAGCCGACATCGAGGTGCCAA
>DATGUI010000165.1:0-4688 GCA_035301405.1 Burkholderiaceae bacterium | reverse complement strand
ACAAGCGGATGGGCAAGCTGGATCATGCGGTACTGCAGCGCACCTTGTGTCTTGAGGATCAGCCAGCTGCAGCCCAGCAAAGCATAGGCGGCCAACAGCCCCAAGCCGGTAAAGATGGGAAACGGGGTCAGCCACACCAGCGGCCCGCCCGTATAGGTGCCGTCCACCACCTCCAGGCCCTGTATGTAGGCACCCAGCGTGGCACCCTGAAAAAACGTGGCAGCCACAGAGCCGCCTATGAAGGCCTTGTCCCACCAGTGGCGGCCGGTGTCGTGCGCCTTGAAACGGTACTCAAAGGCTACACCACGGAAGATCAGCGCCAGCAGCATGAAGATCAAAGGCAGCATCAGGGCCTGGAGAATTACGGCGTAGGCCAGTGGAAAGGCTGCCAGCAGCCCTGCCCCGCCAAGCACCAGCCAGGTTTCATTGCCATCCCATACGGGCGCCACGGTATTCATCATGACATCACGATGCTCCTCATCCGGAAAGAACGGATACAAAATTCCGATGCCCAGGTCAAAGCCATCCATGGTGATGTACATCAGAATCCCGAACAGAATCACCACGGCCCAGACAAGAGACAGATCAATATCCATGCTGACCTCCTGTGGATTCAGACGTGGCGCCAGCGTCGCCTGACTTCAGATCAGCCAGCGGACGGCTGGCAAAGCTGGGGGCGCCCATATCGTTCTCCAGGGTTTCCCTGCTTTTTGTTTCCGGGCCCTTGCGAATCAGTCGTAAGACATAAACGGCACCGGCACCAAAGACTATGAAGTACACCACCACAAACATCAGCAGTGTCAGGCCGACCTCCCAGGTTCCGTGCGGCGTCACGCCATCAGCTGTACGCATGAGGTCCTGGACTACCCAAGGCTGCCGGCCAATCTCGGTGGTGTACCAGCCCGCCAGGATGGCCACCAGGCCAGCTGGCCCCATGAGCAATGAAAATCGCAACAGGGGGCGGGAGGAATACAGCCTTCCCCGCCGATGAGCCACCATGGCCCACACGCTCATGATAATCATGAGTACCGCTAGCCCCACCATGACGCGAAAAGTCCAGAACACCACCGTCGCGTTGGGCCGATCAGCTTTGGGAAAGTCCTTGAGACCGGGCAGCTGCCCATCCAGACTGTGGGTCAGAATCAGGCTGCCCAAGCGGGGAATGTCGATGGAGAAATGATTCTTCTCCTGATCCATGTCCGGCCAGCCCACCAGTGTCAGGGGCATGCCTTTTGCGTCTTCGGCGTTTTCCCAGTGGCCCTCGATGGCGGCAATCTTGGCCGGCTGATGCTTGACGGTATTCAGCCCGTGCAAGTCACCAACCAGCACCTGCAGGGGAGCCACCACCACAATCATCCCCATGGCCATCAGCAACATCTTTCTGATGGCGGCGTTATCCTGGCCACGCAGCAGATGCCAGCTGGCCGATGCCCCGACCATCAGTGCCGTCGCCAGAAACGCTGCCAGACTCATGTGTACCAGTCGATAGGGAAACGACGGGTTGAAAATAACGGCAAACCAGTCAACGGGAACCACGCGACCGTTCTGGATTTCATGGCCTGCCGGCGTATGCATCCAGCTGTTGGAAGCCAGTATCCAGGTGGAGGAAATCAGGGTTCCGGCCGCCACCATGATGGTGGAAAAGAAATGCAGCCCAGGGCCGACGCGTGACCAGCCAAACAGCATGACACCCAGAAAGCCCGCCTCCAGAAAGAAGGCAGTGAGTACTTCGTAGGTCAGCAAGGGGCCGGTAACGCCCCCTGCAAACTTGGAAAAGTAGCTCCAGTTGGTGCCAAACTGATAGGCCATGACCAGCCCCGACACCACACCCATGCCGAAATTGACCGCAAAGATCTTTACCCAGTAATGATAGAGATTCAGGTAAACCGGGTTTCTGGTCTTCAGCCAGCTGGCCTCGAGCACGACCAGATAGCTGGCCAGCCCGATGGTAATGGCCGGAAAGATGATGTGAAAGCTGATCGTGAACCCAAACTGGATGCGAGCCAGCATCAGGGCATCAAGATCCATCTGTGCCTCCGCCAGGATGCCGGGTGTCAGTCGCCGATAACACCGCAAGCCATGCGGCTTCCACCTCCGCCCAAGGGTTCCGGGCTATCGGAATAGTTGTCGCCACCATCATGAACCATGAGGCTGCGATTGCGGATCTCATCCAGGGATTTCAGCCGGGGGGCAAGCACCGGCGTGCTGGCCGTGCCATCAGACACCACATACAGGGCGGGCAGATCCCCGCGGTGGCCTTCGCCCCATGGTGTTCCATGGGCATCGGATTCGTCAGGATCATAATGCCCTCCGGCTGCCTGCGCCGGAACCATTTCACCGTCTTTTTCAGCCGCGTCGCAACTGGGATTCTCATGAACATGAAAGCCATGAATGCCGGGCTCAAGGTGAGCCAGATCCGGCAAGAAAACCAACCCATGCTCCGACTCGGAAATGGTGACCGTGCCGATTTCCTGGCCTGGTCCGTCTTGAGTGGCCTCATGCAGTGGTACCGCCAAGTCTGCATTAGCCAGTCCCGCCAAGCCCAGCATCAGGGCCATTGCTGTGCCGTGCACACTGATATGTCTCATTGGGTACTCCTTCGTTCTGGTAAGGGAATGAGCAGTGATCGTTCAGTGTAGGCAGTCATGGCCCGCAAGGCAGTTATCAGGGGTAACTACCGCAAGCCAATGTTTATGGTTGGGTTTGATCAGCGGGCAGCAAGGTGACCAGGGAAGCCGTGCCCAGCGAAATCACCGCCATCATGAGAAAGAGCGTTTCAAAACTGAAGGCCTTGACTACCGGCCCCAATGCCCACACGGCCAATGAACTGACGCCGAACGAGACGGCCAGGCGCATGCCGGCAACGCGGGAGCGAATGCTATCATCCACGTATTTCACGATCATGGCGTCCGTAAAGGGAATGGCGCCAAAAATGAACACCATGGCGCCCAGCAAGGCAAAGAACAACCACCAGCCACTGGCCAATGCAGCAAAGACCAGCCAGGGAATCTGGACCACGGCCATACCCAGATACAGGCGTTTCAGGGGCACGCGGTCAATCAGGTGGCCCACCACGACCTGAGTGAGCGATGCCAGCGTATAGATGGCTGCCAACAGCAGGCCGATCAGTGCCGGATCGTGAATGAGACCATCGAATCGCTCGGTCAGAAACTGGGTATTGCCGTTGGTCGTGAAGTTGAATAACAGGCTGCCTGTAATGGCCGCTGCCGTCATGATGAACAACACCCGCGAGAGCTGGCGGCGTGACAGAACGATTTCAGGCGGCTTGCGGAGCCGTCCAGGTGCGTGGGTCTGGGCTTCCGCCACCAGGTTGAAGGCTACACCGCAACCGATGGAGATCAGGCCAGGGACAACAAAAGCGGCGCGCCAGCCCCACCACTTCACGAGCAGGCCGGTCAGCAAGGCAGCACCGGCCACCCCCAGATTGCCCGCCAGGCCATTGATACCGATGAGCGCACCCGGTCGCCGGGTCTGTTGCACAAGCATGGGAATACCCACCGGATGATAGATGGAGGCAAATGCGCCAACCAAGGTGAGCGCAATGGCAAGCTGCCAACTGTTCTGTGCCAGGGCAGTAAGCAAGGCCGCTGCTCCCAGGCCATAGAAGAACACCAGCATCATGGGCCGGCGACCCCAGAGGTCACCCAGGCGGCCTGATGGCACGGAGCCGATGCCGAACATGAAAAACGCCCCCACGCTGTAAGGCATGAGGTCTTCCCAGCGGGCATAACCAAAGTCCGTGGCAATGGCCCCGACTGCCGTGGCGAAAATCAGCAGGAACAGGTGATCCAGGGCGTGACCCATGTTAAGCAGCAGCACCACGGAACCCGGATGCTCTGCCGCCTCGGCGCTCGACATGGCCGTTGCCGCCTCGGCCTTGCCGCGCGATGCGGCGACCGATCCGGAACCGGCCGATGTCACTTTGATGTTGTCCATGTGCTTGTCTCCCAAACTCGGCATGGGTCATCGCATCGGTGCAAGCATACCAATAACCACGGACAGACTGCGGTAAATCGCGTATTCCCCAAGACACTGCCCTATCCTATGCGAGACCTGATTTTAATCCCCCTTTCGCACTGAAAGGCAACAAGGAGCTTGCATGATCGCCGACATCAACCGCCGTTACGGCCTGAACCCGCCCCATAGTGAAGTCGTTGCTGCCTGCGAAGTCATTCAACCCGGCAAGGCACTGGACATGGGCTGTGGCAGCGGACGCAATGCGCTGTATCTGGGTGAGCTGGGATTTGACGTGACGGCTGTTGACAACAACCCCAATGCCCTGGCTGCACTGCAATCCATTGTCGGCCAGGAAAACATGGACACCGTGGAGCCCCGTCTGTATGACGTCAATGACGCCGCCCTGGACGCAGACTATGACTTCATTGCATGTACGGTCACATTGATGTTTCTGGATCCATCCCGAGTGGACGCGGTGCTGGCCGACATGCAGGCTCATACCCGGCCCGGCGGCCACAACCTGATCGTCTGTGCCATGGACACCAGAGAAACCCCCTGCCCGGTCAACTTTCCGTTTACCATGACCACGGGACAATTAAGCGACACCTACACCGGCTGGGAGCTGCTCAAGTACAACGAAGACATCGGCACCATGCACAACGGCGCCCAGCTGCAGTTTGCCACCATGCTGGCGCGCAAGCCGGCATGAG
>DATGUI010000164.1:0-5667 GCA_035301405.1 Burkholderiaceae bacterium | reverse complement strand
ACGGGCAGCACGAGGCAGCTCATGCAAATGCTGCATCGCCAGCTCTTCCAGGGACTGGCTGGGCGTAATGACCAGCGATGCTACCGGCCGCAGCGCCTGCGCCGCCAACGCAGACTCTGGCATCTGCTCCAGCAGCTGATTGATGCGCGTCATGCGTTCAACGTCCATGGACAAACTGTCAATGAAGATATTGGATAGCGTGTGGCCACCGATCTGGGCCAGCGTGGGATAGGGAGGATCCAGCATGCCTTTCTCGGGGTGGGTGTCGTCATTGAAGGCGGTGCCAATCACGACCACACGCTCGGCCCCCAGATGAATGGCTGGACTGAGTGGGGCAAGCTGCCGCATGGATCCGTCGCCGCACCATTGTGTCTGTCCGCGCACAAGCAGGGACTCGGCGGGAAATATGAAGGGAATGGCGCTGGACGCCATGAGATGATCCGCACGAATTGCACCGGGGACCGCCTTGCGTGATGAGCGTGTCCATGGCTTGATCGGAACACGGGACTGATAGAACGTCAGGTGTTCTCCCGTGTTGTAGGCCGTCGCGGTAATGGCCAGCGCCTTGAGCCGATCATGCGCAATGTTGCGCTCGATCTGGCTGAAATTGATGGTTGTGTTCAGAAGACGACGCAACGGGCTGTTGTCGAGCAGGGATTGCGGCTGGCCGGCACGGATGGCCGGGATCAGCCAACCCAGCGTCATGACACTCAGCCACCGCACCCCCACGCCAATGAGCCCCAGCGCATCTGCCTCATAGACCTGTCCGGTCTCAAGCTGTCCCCACAGCCGCTCCAGTTTGGTGATGCCGTGATGAACCTGATGACTGTGACTGGCGAGCGAGGCTGCATTGATGGCACCTGCCGACGTGCCTGCTACCACGGCAAACGGCGAGAGGCAGTCATGGCGACGACAGGGATCGATGATTTCAAGCAAGGCGGCCAGAGCACCCACCTGATAGGCGGCCCGGGCCCCTCCTCCGGTAAGAATCAGCCCCGTACTGCTGCCCGGACAAGTGGAAGAGTCAGGTGCGGCGTGACCGGTTGGCATCGAGCACGGTAAGGGCTGCCATATTGACGATACGACGCACCGTTGAGCTGGACGTGAGAATATGCACAGGCGCATTCGCACCCAGCAGGAAAGGCCCCACTGCCACGTTCCCCCCGGCAGCCGTCTTGAGGAGATTATAAGCAATGTTGCCTGCATCCACACTGGGGCAAACGAGAAGATTGGCTTCGCCTGACAGCGTGGTATTGGGCAGGATACGGCGTCGCAGATCTTCGTCCAGTGCACAGTCCCCGTGCATTTCCCCGTCGATTTCAAGGTCTGGATCACGTTCGCGTATCATGGCAAGCGCCTGCTGCATCTTGGTACCCGACGATGAGCTGTCAGTGCCAAAGTTTGACCGGGACAACAAGGCGGCCTTGGGTTCCATGTTGAGCAGCCGCATCTCGGTGGCCGCCGCCAAGGTAATTTCGGCAATTTCCTCGGCATTGGGGTTATCATTGACGTGGGTATCCGCCAACACCAGCGTGCGGGACTCGACAAGCAGGATGTTCATGGCGGCATAAATATCGGCACCGGGTTGCCTGCCAATAACCTCATCAATGTAGCGCAGATGGTTGTTGTAGGTGCCTACGGTGCCGCAGATCATGCCATCGGCCTCGCCAAGATGGACCATCATGGCGCCAATGAGCGTGAAGCGGCGCCGCATCTCGACCCGGGCCATTTCGCGGGTCACGCCCCGCCGACACATGATTTCCCAATAGGCCGTCCAGTAACGATTGAAGCGCTCGTCGTGCTCGGGATCTGTGACTTCGACGTCGACACCCAACTGGATGCGCAATCCAAACCGCTTGATGCGATTGGCCAGTACCGCCGGACGTCCGACCAGAATCGGGTAGGCCAGGCCTTCGTCAACCACGATCTGAGCCGCACGCAGCACCCGTTCGTCTTCACCCTCGGTAAATACAATGCGAGACTTGCCACCGTCGCGCAGCAGCTGCTTGACATTGAAGAACAGCGGCTTCATGAAGGCGCCCGAGCGATAGACGAAGCGCTGCAGCTGATGGACATAGCTGTCGAGATCGGTAATGGGCCGCGTGGCCACGCCGTCTTCCATGGCCGCCCTGGCAACAGCCGGCGCAATGCGCACGATGAGCCGCGTATCAAAAGGCTTGGGAATGAGGTAATCGGGGCCAAATGACACGTCGTACGTACCATAGGCCTCGGCAACGGCGTCGTTCTGTTCTTCCTGGGCGAGCTGGCAGATGGCCAGCACGGCGGCCTTTTCCATGCCACGGGTAATGGTAGTGGCACCGACATCCAGCGCCCCCCGGAAGATGTAGGGAAAGCACAGGACGTTATTGACCTGATTGGGATAGTCGGAACGCCCGGTAGCCATGACAACGTCATCACGGGTGGCATGGGCCAGTTCGGGGAGGATTTCAGGCTCGGGGTTGGCCAGCGCGAGGATCAGCGGCCTGTCCGCCATTCGGGCAACCATGTCGGGCTTGAGCACCCCTCCGGCCGAAAGACCCAGAAAGACATCGGCGTCATCAATGACCTCTGCCAGGCTGCGGGCAGCCGTGTCTTGCATGTAACGTGCCTTGCGATCATCCATGAGGACGGTTCGGCCCTGGTAGACCACCCCTTCGATATCTGTCACCCAGATGTTTTGCAAAGGGAGACCCAGCTCGACCATGAGATCCAGGCAGGCCAGCGCCGCAGCACCCGCCCCTGAAACCACCACCTTGACTTCTTCCAGCTTTTTTTCGCAGACTAGCAACCCGTTGAGCAAGGCAGCAGACACGCTGATGGCCGTACCGTGTTGGTCATCGTGAAAGACCGGAATGCGAAGGCGCTCGCGTAGCCGGCTTTCTACCACAAAGCAATCGGGTGCCTTGATGTCTTCCAGATTGATGGCACCAAAGGTGGGCTCGAGTCCGGCGATGATGTCCACCAGCTTGTCGGGGTCGCTTTCGTTGATTTCTATATCGAAGACATCGATGCCCGCAAAAGTCTTGAACAGCACCCCCTTGCCTTCCATGACCGGCTTGGAGGCCAGGGCACCAATATTGCCCAGCCCCAGCACGGCCGAGCCGTTGGTAATGACCCCAACCAGATTGCCGCGTGCCGTATAGCGGAATGCATTTTGCTCGTCGGCAACGATTTCCTCACAGGCGGCGGCGACACCGGGAGAATATGCCAGCGACAGATCGTGCTGGTTGGATAGTTGCTTGGTAGCCTTGACGGAGATTTTTCCGGGCTGGCCCTGCTCATGATAGGCGAGCGCCGCTTTGCGAAAGGTCGGATCCATTGCTGTGTTCAATAAAGACGACAAAAACCCATTCTAGCCGTTGCAAAAGATTTCGCACACATTTCGCACACTTTTCAGATATCTTGCCCACGATGGGACAACAGGTCTTCAGGGTCAAACAGGAATTTGATCTCGTCATCAAGTGGGTTGGCGGCGTCTGCCCAGCCTTCGATATCAACCAGATCCGTGCTGTAGCGACTCTTCATTCCTGCCGAGGCATCGAGCGTGTCGGCATCGATGACCATCCACTGTACCCAGCCCAGATCGCCACCGTGGCCCAACAGGAGATGCGCCAGATTGATGGGTGCCTGTTCGTGCGCCATCAGGGCGTCCAGCCGATATCGCAGTGGCCAGAATGCGGCAGGCAGCCAGCCCCGCGCGCAACCCCCTGCCGTGAGGCGAAACAGGGAAGACACGAGCTGTCGTGACCGGTCCGTATCCAGCGGACGAGCGTCGTCATGCCCAAACGGTCCGAGGGTCAGCATGTCGCCATCGGGCAGCAGCAGTTGCAGGTGCGCAAGCCCGGAACGCGCTGTCTGGCCGGGCATGAAGTCCACCAGTGTCCGGTCGGCCAGCCACGCTGCGGCAGTGGTCGAAGCGGGAAGCGCTGAAAAGGCAGACAGGCCGGCCTTGGCAAGTTCACCCAGCGTGCAGCCCGGCTGCACAAACCAGAGATTGCCGTGATCCTCGAGCCGCTTGAACCGGGCCAGCGACCGGCCCGGACGCAATCGCAGGGTGGGGCGCCCGACAGCCCGCGCCGGCATGCTCAGGCCATCGAGCGCCAGCACGACCCCATGCTCACGGCACAGGGACAGGACACGAGGGACATCAGCGGCATGCTCGATGGTCAGGCTTCCAAGGCCCAAGCCATCGGGTACGGTAAACGTGACCAGCTTGCCATCCACGGTGCCCTGCACCCGCTGACAGAACTGGCCCCACGATGTGCCCGCCAACTGACGGCCGCGCAGAAATGCCCGGCGGGAGGGAGAGTGCATGGTTGCGCTCCAGGGGTTCTGGTAAGCATCCATACCCGCGATGGATGCTACCTATTACAATCAGGACTCTTTTGCCACAAGACCAGACAGCCTCATGCCGAAACCAGCAAATCGTACCAACGCCATCGTGCCATTCCATGCGGTAGAAATGTTCAAACAAGCGAGCACACTGGCCGCGCAGGGGCTTGATGTCATCAGTCTGGGCATTGGCGAACCTGATTTTACCGCTCCGGCCGCCGTTGTCGAAACACTTGGGCGGGCGGCCCAGGCCGGGCTGAGCGGATACTCGGAGCCCGCAGGGCTGCCGCTATTGCGCGAAAGCATCGCCAAATATTATGACGAACACTTCGGTACCCGGCTGGATCCAGGTCGTGTCTTTGTCACGGCCGGCGCCTCGGGCGCGCTGTCTCTGGCTACCCTGGCGCTCATCAATCCGGGGGATGAGATCCTCATGCCCGATCCGTCGTATCCGGCCAACCAGAATTTCGTTCTGGCGGTCGAGGGCATCCCGCGGCTCATCCCCTGTTCGGCAGAACAACGGTTTCAACTGGACGCCCAGGCGGTGGCAGACAACTGGACGGATCAGACCCGCGGTGTCCTGATTGCATCCCCCAGCAATCCGACAGGCGCGACCATATCCAGAGCAGCGCTTCAGGCACTCATTACCGAAGTCCGCAAGCGCCACGGCTTCATCATCATGGACGAGATCTATCTCGGTCTTTATTTTGACGACAAGCCGGAAAGTGCACTCACGCTTGATGATGACATCATCATTATCAACAGCTTCTCAAAGTATTTTCACATGACGGGCTGGAGACTGGGATGGCTGATTGCCCCCTCCGGACTCATACCCGACATGGAAAAGATTGCTTCCAGCCTGGCCATCTGCGCCCCCACGCTGGCACAGCATGCTGCCCTGACCTGCTTCGAGCCCGATGTCATGCAGATCTACGAAAGGCGTCGCCTGTCCTTCAAGCAGCGCCGTGACTACCTGCTTCCCGAACTCGACAGGCTCGGGCTGCAGGTTCCGGTCATTCCCGATGGGGCGTTCTACATCTATGCCGATATTCGCGCCCACAGCCAGAACAGCATTGAGTTTGCCACGGCACTGCTCGAGCAGGCAGGCGTCGCAACGGTACCCGGCCTGGACTTTGGCCCTGCCCATGCCGACCACATGTTGCGATTGTCATACGCGACCGGCCTGGATCGTCTGGAAGAAGCCGTGCATCGCATCGAGACCTGGCTGGGCTGAAGATTCACAGATTGACGCATGGAGTGATTATGTCAGCACTCAAGGACATCAAGGTACTGGAGCTGGGCAACCTGATCGCCGGGCCATTTGCTACCCGCATG
>DATGUI010000163.1:0-2240 GCA_035301405.1 Burkholderiaceae bacterium | reverse complement strand
TCGGGAATCGTCAGGAGACGGGCCTGCTTGTTGCGCTGCAACATCTGCTCGACCGTTTCTTCGGTAAGCAGATCGGACAGCGCTCCGCGCACAATGAGCACAGGCTGATTCAGTGACTCGTACGCCGGCCAGAGGATGTCGCTGGAGGCCTGGACGCTGCCGGAGGCTTCTGTTGCCATGGGCTGGGCAATGCGCAAATCATAGTGCTTGACCCAGCTGTCGTTGTCTTTGACGAATACGTGCTCAGTCAGGGCGCGCCAGCCCGCATCATCGTGCGCACCAAAATCTGCAGCGACCTCGCGAATGTAATCCACGGCCTGCGAAAAACTGGAGAACGCCTGGGGCTGGCCCACGTATTCGGCAATTCGGGAGAGACCATCAGCATCAATGACAGGGCCGATGTCGTTGAGGACCATTTTACCCAAGGCCACGGTCTGTTCCGGCGCCAATCCGTGAGCGCCGCGATCGGGCCGCAGCAAGGGTGACAGGTTCAATGCCGCAGCCAGGCCCATGCCAATGAGCCCGCCCATGGAGGTGCCCACCCAGTCCAGCCGTGCGGGCCGCAAACGGGCGACGAGTGTCAGCATGTCGGACACATACTGAGGCACCTGATAATGGGTGGGGTCAATCAGCCAGTCGGAACGGCCCCGCCCCACGACATCCGGACAGACCACACGATAGTGATCCGCCAAGCGGGCAGCCAGGGGATCAAAGTCGCGGCCGCTGCGGGTCAGGCCATGAACACACAGCAAAATGCGATCATTATCCGGGTCACCCCATTCCCAGTAGGCCATGCGGTGGGCGCCGGCCGGACTGGCACACACCACGTAATCAAGGCGAGGTTGCTGGCTGGCAGGGGGCACCGTACGAGACATTCGGACTCCGAAATGGCGGGTTGAGGGATACCCCTGATTGTAGCTCAGCCCCCGCTGTTGACGAAGAGCAGCGCCGGAGATTCCAGGCTGCGCCGGATGTGCTGGATAAACTCCGCAGCCTGCATGCCATCAATGATCCGGTGATCAAACGACGAAGACAAGTTCATGATTTTTCTGGGAACGGCAAGCCCGTGCTGCGGCACCAGGCGCTCCACAATCCGGTTGACCCCCACAATGGCCACCTCGGGGTGGTTGATGATGGGTGTGGACACAATGCCACCCAGGGAACCCAGACTGGTAAGCGTGATGGTCGAACCGGAGAGCTGGTCACGCGTGGCGCGCCCACGCCGGGCCAACGATGCCATGCTCGCCACCTGATCGGCACACTGCCAGAGGTCCAGGCGCTGAACATGACGCAGCACGGGTACCATCAGGCCCCGGTCCGTCTGGGCCGCCATGCCCAGATGCACGGCCCCGGACTGGTGAATCACTCCCTGCGCTTCATCAAATCGGGCATTGACTTCGGGATACTGACGAATGGCCAGCACCATGGCGCGAATGATAAAGGGCAGCACCGTCAGTCGGGGCTGATCCTCATCGGCGGCCTGATTGAGCTGCGCCCGCAGCGCCTCCAGCTCGGTCACATCAACCTCTTCGACATAGCTGAAATGCGGAATGCTGCGCGCAGCGGTCTGCATTTTGGTGGCAATCTGGCGTCTGAGGCCACCCAGACGGATGTCTTGATCCGCCGGCTCGTCGTGGTTTGCCAGGCTGGGCCCGGCGGCCACAGGTTGTGCCGGCGCTCGTGCAGGCACTGACGGCGGGGATGGAAGAGTTGATGAGGTTGAGGCAGAAGGTGACGACACAGCGGCAGGCGCCCGGGACTGCAGCAGGTACTGATCCAGATCGCCATGGCCGATGATGGCATCGGCAGCCACATTCAATGCGGCCAGGTCTATCCCGAGTTGCCGGGCCCGGTAACGGACGGAGGGCGATGCCAGCACACGTGAGGCTGCGACCTCGTCGACAGCGGTTGACGCAGCCGCTGAGGAAAGCTGAGACTGTTCGGGCTGTGCGTCCGGCTCCAATGGCGTCGCCGCCACCGGTGCTGCAGAGGGGGCAAGAGCGGCTTCACGTGTCGGCGCGCTTGAAGATTCCCCTGCCGGCTCGGAACCGGCATTGCCGGAAGACGCATCAGCGTCATCGACATCAGCAACCGCCCCCGCACCCGGGGCTGCCGGCTCGATGGCCAGCAGTTCGGCCCCCACGGCCAGGGTGTCGCCAACCTCGCCACCCAGACGCGCCACCACACCCGCCACCGGGGCAGGAATTTCGACACTGGCCTTGTCTGTCATGACATCAACC
>DATGUI010000162.1:0-3990 GCA_035301405.1 Burkholderiaceae bacterium | reverse complement strand
CCTCCGTCTAATCAAGGAATTGATCATTGGCAAGCTCAAAGGTGGCTGGCTGACGCGGGTCCTGATAGACCTGCCAGCGAACACCGTCTTGCTGTACGGAGATATCGGCCGTGGCCAGAGTGTTTTCATCATCGGTGTCGTCAGGGCTGCGCCGAAAGATGGGGTAACCAGACTTGTCGTCGTCAGCCAGGATGGTCAGTGGATTGGTTTGCCCCTGATCAAGAAGTGCCTGCCCGCGCAACTGACGCCGGCCAGACGTTCCGGTGATGATTTGTGGCCAGTCCCGGGTATCGGGATGAATGGCATGGTTGGCATGGATATGGGTTTGCCGAAGGGTTTGAACCGACACGTAGTGCGAACTGTATTCCACGCTGGCCAGCTGCCCGGTGCTGGAGTCAGCCAGACTCAGATGAAACGCACCCGACAGCGGCAAGCTGCGTAACAATTGTACCGCTTCCAGCACGTTTTCGGTATTCAGGACGGCGCGCGTGGCCACCATGCGCGGAATGCCGGCCTGTACGGTCAGCGCCCGGATATTATTGACTGTCATGGCCAGTCCTGACCGGTTGACTGCCAGGGTATGTCCGGCAATGGAACCCGGGTATATGAATGAGGCAAACCCATGCTTCTGGTCCACCTCGAACTGCGCGATGGCGCAATAGCCGGCAAACATGGGGGTGCCGTCTTCGTTGTGGGTGATGCGAGGCTGGCCACTTCCCGGGTCCATGATGGTGGTGCAGCCATCGGGCGCCATGGCCCAGACATCACCGCGTGCATTCCACAGGAATACGGCCTCCAGCGGCAGCTCCAGCCCCTGGGCCAGGCCTTCGATTTCGGCCCAGATGTCGGGAAAGTGTTTCTGGGTGAGGATCATCATTTTCTGGGAGCGCGCCGTGCCATGAAAGCGCTGTACTGTTTCCCAGGCGCTGGACCGCAGCAGGCGCTGGTGAACGGCCGTGGCACCAAACTGCCCCAGCTGCAGGCCGATTTCAAAACTGGAGCCCTTGAAATGCTGGCGGCTCAGAGTAAAAGTGGGTTTATTCGACATGTTGCAAGAAATTGATCAGACGTTCATTGGGAGGGTTGTCCAGGAGCTCGACAGGCGGGCCATCGACCACAATATGCCCGTGCTCCATGAAGATCAGCCGTGAGCCCACCTGGCGGGCAAAGTTCATTTCGTGGGTGACCACAACCATGGTCATGCCTTCTTCGGCCAGGGCCCGCATCACGCGCAGGACTTCCTGACGCAGTTCGGGGTCCAGGGCAGAGGTCGGTTCGTCAAACAGCATGAGCTTGGGCTTGACAGCCAGGGCCCGCGCAATGGCCACACGTTGTTGCTGACCGCCGGACAGCTCGCCCGGCAGGTTGTTCACGCGGTCGGCCAAGCCCACCTTTTCAAGCAGCTCTCGAGCAATTTCCTGGGCTTCGCGACGTGATTTGCCGCGGGTGTGGATAGGTCCGAAAGCGACGTTTTCCAGTACGTTGAGCTGGGGGAACAGGTTAAACTGCTGAAACACCATGCCGGCCTCCTGGCGAATGGTGCGCAGGTCGCGCCCACTGCCGGTGACGCTGATGCCATCGACCAGCAAATCGCCACCATTGATTTTTTCCAGCCCGTTGATGCAACGCAGCAAGGTGGATTTGCCCGAACCTGACGGGCCGATCACCACCACGACCTCGCGCTCGGAGATGGTCAGGTCGACCTTGTCCAGCACAACAGTGTCGCCGAACTTTTTGGTGACCTGTTCAAATCTGATGATGCTCATAGTATGTTCATCCTTTTTTCGGTCATGCGCAGGGCAAGCGTCATCAGACCGATCATGATCAGATACAGGGCGGCCACCGCTGTCCAGATTTCAACGGCCCGAAAGTTGGACGCCATGATTTCCTGTCCCTGGCGGGTGAGCTCGCCCACACCAATCACAATGAACAGCGAGGTGTCCTTGAGGCTGACAATGAACTGGTTTCCCAGTGGTGGAATCAGACGCCGGAAGGCCACCGGGCCCACCACATAGGTGAGCACCTTCCAGCGTGGCAATCCCAGTGCCAGCCCGGCTTCGGTCAAGCCTTTGGGTACGGACAGGAATGCACCCCGGACAATTTCGGCAATGTAGGCCCCGGCGTTGATGATGATGGCGGTAATGGCGGCAGTCAGGGCGTCAATGCGTACCGATAGCAACACCGGCAGGGCAAAGTAGATGAACATGACCTGCACAATGATGGGTGTGCCCCGCACCAGCTCTACGTAGATCAGGGCAATGCCGTTGATCACGGGACTACCATAGGCGCGCATCAGCCCGAAGATGAGGCCAGCGATGACCCCGCCAAACAGACCTACCGCTGTGATGTAGAGCGTGATCTTGGCGCCCTGCATCAGCATGGGCATGCTCTCGATAATGACGGAAAGCTGAAACTCCATGACTGTCCTCCTCTGGTTGACCGGACAGGCCGGTTATTTTGCGGGTGGCTCCGAATCAAACCACTTTTTGTAGATGTCGGCGTAGCGGCCGTCTTCTTTCATGTTGGCCAGCGACTGGTTGACCGGTTCGACCAGGTCACTGCCCTTGGGAAAGGCAATGCCGTATTCATGGGCCATCATTTGCTCGCCCACGGCCTTGACCTGGCCATCGCCCGCCGTCTTGATGTAGTACAAGACGTTGGGGGTGTCGTGCATGGCTGCATCCACCCGCCCGGTGCGCAGTTCAAGATAGGCGTTGTCAATGTTGGGGAACATGGTGACCTTGGTGTCGGTGAAGTGCTCGTCGGCATATTGCGCTGCCGAGGTGCCCATCTTGAGTGCCAGAGTCTTGCCCTTGAGGTCGTCGCTGCTTTCGATGTCACTGTCGGCGTCCACCATCAGGAGAAAGCCGCTGTCGTAATAGCCGTCAGAAAAATCAACGGCCTTGGCGCGTTCTTCGGTAATGGTGATGCCTGCCAGGGCCATGTCAACGTTCTTGGTCTGGATGGCGGGCATGATGCCGTTGAAGTCCATGGGCTGCAGGCGGTAGTCCAGATCAAGCTCTTCGGCGATGGCGGCGAGGATGTCAATGTCAAACCCGACATACTCGTCACCTTGACGGAACTCGAAAGGAACAAAGGCGGTGTCGACCGCGACAAGCAAGGGTTCGGCAGCCACCGGGGAGCTGGTGGCTGAGAAGGCCAGGGCAAAGGCAAGCATGCCCGTCTTGAATCCGATTTTCATATTCGTCTCCTTGGATATGAACGGTTGGAATGCAAATTTATTTGCGTGATTGTCGTATAGGCAAATATATATGCGCAATAGGTTTTGTGCAAGAGAAAACAAGGACTTGAGGGATAACCCCTAGGCAAGAAGAACGACGAGGCAATGCTATAACTACAGGTTGCTATTCTTAACAAACATTAAATATTGTGAGCTGCCATTGAGGTGGCCAATTATCCAAAGGAGACGGCTGTGCGCAAGCTCAGAATCAATACTCGCTTG
This sequence comes from Burkholderiaceae bacterium, assembly GCA_035301405.1. Classification (GTDB taxonomy): domain Bacteria; phylum Pseudomonadota; class Gammaproteobacteria; order Burkholderiales; family Burkholderiaceae_B; genus JAJYRX01. The sequence goes on along the minus strand of DATGUI010000162.1, from coordinate 527 downwards.
TTGTTGGGGTTTGGTATCACGATCCTTTTGATGCTGGCGATTGCCGCTACGGGTATCTGGCGCATGGCCGACACCAAGCGTACCAGCGCCCTGGTTCAGGAACGTCAGCAGCTTGCCCATCTGGTCAACGAACTCGCTGGTCAGGTGGAAGTCAATGCCAATCAGGTGCTGGCGTTGTCACGTCTGACCGCCAATCGGGATCTGGAGTTCTTTGAAGAAAAGCTGACACAAAACGAGCAGCAGGTAGCCGATCTGTATGAGCAGCTCGAAGCCGTCATCCCCGCTGGCGAAGCCACGGCCATTCTGGATTCGGCCACGGCGATGCGTGATGACTACATTGAAAAACGACAACAGGCCGTCAATGATGTTGAACTGGGTCACCTGGTAGAGGCCGACATATTTTTTTCTGACGAAATGCCAGTCATGCTTGATGCCTACATTGCCGAGCTGAGACGGCTGGCGCAGCTGCAGGAAACGGGCGTTGCTTCACTGATTGACGAAAGCAATGCCGGCATCCAGCTGGGGCA
>DATGUI010000161.1:0-12053 GCA_035301405.1 Burkholderiaceae bacterium | reverse complement strand
ATTTTCACTGCCTATTTCTATGCCCAGGCCGCCAAACCCGCCCTGGGTCATGCTTTCCATCTCCTTGAAGGCTTCTTCATCCAGGTAGGCAGAGTGTGGATCCAGCTCGGTGAACAGCCCCTTGATGGCATCTTGCATGAGCTGCTCGTCGGTGACGGGCTCGATATAACTGTTCTTGATTGCCGAAAAGACATTGGCAAACTGCTGCAAATCGCGCAGGGGCAGCGGCTCGCCACGCTGAGCAACGGCCGTGATGGCCAGACTGATCAGCACACCACCAAGTGCGCCAATCAGAAGAAGGGATAAACGATTCAGTGTTCGCGTGCTCATGCACACTCCTGGAAATCAATATTCAATATGTCAGTCCGCCAGCCAGAGCTCCGGATTGACCGGCTTGCCCGCCTGGCGGAGCTCAAAATACAGGCCTGGCTCGACCTGCCCGCCCGTTGAGCCGACCGTGGCAATGGCATCGCCTGCCTCGACCCGATCGCCCACCTCTTTCAGTAACCCCTGATTGTACGCATAGACGCTCATGGTCTGCTCGCCATGGTCAACAATCATGATATTGCCAAAACCACTCAGCCAGTCAACATAGGCCACGCGTCCCGGCGCCACTGCCCGGACCTGACTGCCTTCAGGCGCCCGTATGACAATGCCACGCCAGACGCCTCCTTCGGGCCGTTCTGCGCCAAACCGTCCCTGCACCGGGCCACTGGCCGGACGCAGGAGCTTTTTGTCGGGCCGCTGGGCCGTTGCCCCGGGTAGTGGCGTTGCCGGTGCAGACGGCTGCCGGGTCGACTCTGTCTTCTGTTGCTCGGCCTGGGCTTCGGCCTGGCGGCGTGCCTGTTCGGACTTCCGCACCTGCTCTACCTGTTCCCTGGCCTGCCTTGCCTTTTCCTGCTCCGCCTGCTCTCGGGCGAGTCTTTCCTGTTCAGCCCGCTCTCGCTCTATTCTTTCCTGCTCGGCCTGCTTTTCGATCGCCACCCCGAGTTCGCTGATAAGGTTCTCCAGGCGCTTATCGTCTTCTGCCAGGGTATCGGCCTGCTGACGGGCTTCGCGCAAGGCATCTTCGATGCCAGCCAGGGCGGTCTGTCTCTGTGCGCGCTGCGCTTCCAGCTGCTTGTGCTCCTGACGAGTCTCGTGCGCCAACTCCTTGAGTTTTCCCTGCTGGACTTCAGATTCCTGACGGGTCTCCTGCAGGCGCTGCAGGGTTTCCTGCACACGCTCGACCGCCTGCGCCTGCGAGCGTGATATATAACCCAGCCAGGCCATGTTGCGGCCAATATCGTGGGGGTCATCGCCAGACAGTAGAGCCGTCCAGGGGGACAAGTTGCCCAGGTACTGGCCCCTGAGCTGGGCCGCCAGTTCGTCACGTCGCTGCTGCAACTCAGCGGTTTCCATGGTGTGCTGTGCCTCCAGTCGTGACAGAGTTTCTTCGACCGCCTGCCGTTGTGCATCCAGATCGACCAGGCGGCGCGAGGTACGCGAGATGGCAGACTCGGATTCCCGCAGGGCCTCGTCAGCCGTCTGACGCTGCTGATCGCGACGCACGATCTGTTCCTGCAGTGAACGAATGCGCTCCTGCAGGCCGGCCTGCTCACGACGGGCGGCTTCCTGCTGCTGCGACAGCGTTGCATCCGCTGCCGCACCCTGACTTGCCCACACCAGCAGTGACACGGCAATCAGGAGCCTGTACACGCGTCAGTCCTTTGCTGCCTTGCCCTGCGCCGCCACGGCAGCCATGGCTGCCTCAATTTCTGCGGCGTCACCAAGGTAGCGTTGCCCGAGGTAATTCAGGTCGTCATCAAGATCAATGGCCAGTGGTTGCCCGGTAGGAATATTGACCTTGACGATCTCTTCGTCCGACACATCGGCAACAATCTTGAGCATGGCGCGCAGGCTGTTGCCGTGCGCCACGATGAGCACCCGGCGGTTGGCACGCAAGGCCGGCGCAATGGACTCTTTCCACACCGGCAGAACGCGTGCGACGGTGTCCTTCAGGCATTCCGTAGAGGGGATCTCTTCGGGTTTGAGCCGCGCATAGCGCTTGTCAAACCGAGGGTGGGCGGGGTGACTGGTGTCCATGGGCTCGGGCGCAATGGCATAGGCACGCCGCCACACCAGCACCTGCTCATCGCCGAACTCGGCTGCCGTCTCGGCCTTGTTGAGGCCCTGCAGGGCACCATAATGGCGCTCGTTCAGGCGCCATTGGCAGCCGACGGGAGTGTACATGGCATCCATGGCGTCCAGCGCTATCCAGGCGGTGCGAATGGCACGCTTGAGCACGGATGTGAACACCACATCAAAGACAAGGCCCTGCTCACGCATGAGCTCGCCTGCCTGCCATGCCTGATCACGCCCCGTTTCGGTCAGATCCACATCGGCCCAGCCGGTAAACCGGTTTTCCAGATTCCACTGGCTTTCGCCATGACGCATCAGAACAAGTTTATGCATAAATATCGACCAAAAAATGACAAGGGTGTTCTCATTTTATAATTGAATGCTGCACGTCTTCATTTCCCGCTTAAAACAGGACACAACGTGGACTTTCTACTTCAACAGAATAACCTTCTGGTATTGGGGCTTGTTATCATTTCCGGGGCCATGCTGGTCCTCGGATCACTGCGCAAGGGGCAAACAGCAGAAGCCGTCAGCACCCAGGATGCCGTACGTCTGGTCAATCACGAACGTGGCGTCTTTGTCGATGTCCGCCCCGCCGAAAAATTTGGCGAAGGCACCATTGCCCAGGCTCGCAACCTGCCCCTTGACCAACTTGATGACAAGGCCGCATCCCTGCCCAAGGAGCGCCCCATCATCGTTGTGTGCGACTCCGGGCAGCAGTCTGGTGCGGCCGCAGGCAAATTGCGCAAACTGGGCTTTGAAAAGGCAGTCAGCCTCAAGGGCGGTCTGCGCAGCTGGTCCCAGGACGGCCTGCCCCTGAGCAAACCTGGCAAATAAAGGAACCCTTGATGGCACCCGTTACCATGTACACTACCGCCGTCTGCCCATTCTGCGTGCGCGCAGAAATGCTGCTCAAGCAGCGTGGTGTTCAGACCATTGAAAAGATTCGCATTGATCTCGACCCGGAACAGCGCGACACCATGATGTCCCGCACAGGCCGCCGGACAGTTCCGCAAATCTATATCGGTGACACCCATGTCGGCGGCTACGATGACCTGGCAGCACTGGATCGCGCGGGAGACCTCGCCGCACTGCTGCAGGCCTGATCTTTCACACCAACCTACAGGAAACCCCATGGCCGAACAATCCGCCACCCCGCAAAGCGGCAACCAGCAGGACGAAAGCCCCAGCTTCAGTCTTCAACGTGCTTACGTGAAGGATCTGTCCCTGGAAATGCCCAATGCACCCCAAATTCTTCTCGAGCAGGAAACCCCCTCGGTAGAGGTCTCACTCGGTGTGGCCGGCCACCAGCTGGCCGACTCCATTTACGAGTCCTCGGTCACCGTCACGGTAACAACCCGCGTCAACGACAAGGTCCTCTACCTTATCGAAGCCACGCAGGCCGGGATCTTCGAGGCGGCCAACATCCCGCAGGAGCAACTGGATCCGCTCATCGGCATTGTTTGCCCGACCATGCTCTACCCCTATCTGCGTGCCACCGTGGCCGACCTCATCAACCGCACGTCACTGCCCGCCCTGCATCTGACCGAAGTCAACTTCCAGACGCTGTACGAGCAACGCCGTGCCGAAGCCCAGCAAGAAGGCAAGGAACAGAAACAGGATTCCGGTCTGATTGTGCCTCCAGGCGCGGCCGACTGACCCGGTCCCCATCCATCACGACCAGGAGGTCAGAATGGCTTTCTGGTCACCCTTGCCGGAGCACTGCATGATCCGCGCCTCCTCTTCTCCCCTCCGTGTCAGCGTGCTGGGCGCGGGCAGCTGGGGAACGGCCCTGGCCGCCCTGGCCAGCCGCCAGAGCAGCACACTGCTGTGGGGGCGCAACCGGGCGGTTATCGAACACATCCGCACCCGGCACGAAAACCCTCGCTATCTGGAGGGCATCACGCTGCCTCCCACATTGCAGGCAACCTCATCCATTCAGGCTGCGTTCGATCACCTGCAGCCAGGACAAGCCCACTCTTCCGGCCTGATCATTCTCGGCGTGCCCGTGGCTGGCCTGGCTGCCGCATGCCACATCCTCCGCGAACATCTGCAACCCGATGCCGCGCCGGCCATCAGCGTTGTCTGGACCTGCAAGGGATTACAGCCCGATACCGGTGAACTGGCCCACCAGGTGGTGGCACGCGAACTCGCCCCCCTCATCCACAACGGCCTGGGAACCGGCGTACTGTCTGGCCCTTCCTTTGCCCATGAGGTAGCACGGGGGCTTCCGGTTGCGCTCACCATTGCCACCGCCGAACCGGAAACGGCCAGCCGGACCACAAAGGCCCTGCACGGCGAGATGGCACGCATCTACTCCAGCACGGATATTGCCGGGGTAGAGATCGGCGGGGCCTTCAAAAATGTCATTGCCATCGCCTGTGGCATTTCTGACGGCCTGGGCCTGGGCGACAACGCACGCGCTGCCCTGATCACCCGTGGCCTGGCCGAGATCCGCCGCATCGGACAGGCATTGGGGGGCGAAGCAGAGACCTTTTTCGGCCTGACCGGACTGGGTGATCTCGTGCTGACGACAACCGGGTCGCTGTCACGCAATCGTCAGGTCGGGCTGGCCATCGGCGCCGGCAAACCCCTGTCAGAAGTGCTGGCCCCAGGCATGACGGCCGAGGGAGTCCGGTGCGCCAAGGCCGCCCTTCAGCTTGCCGGGCAGCACCGTATTGATCTGCCCATCACGCGGGCGGTTCACGATGTCCTGTTTTCAGGGTTGCCACCCCAAACGGCAGTCAGCCAGCTGCTGGCCAGGCAGGCACGCTCCGAGGCCACGCCGTAAGCGGGCTTCATCCGGTGGCTGGCGGTCCATGAATGGCGCTTCAGGCCGCTCCGGCATACGCTTGTTGCCGCCAGGCCTCGAACACCGTCACAGCGACCGCATTGGACAGATTCAAACTGCGCTGGTTGGGCATCATGGGCAGACGAAGGCGACGTGACGCATCAAACAACGTCAGGTCTGCTGCACCCAGGCCGGCCGTTTCGCTGCCAAACACAAAGACATCCCCCGCCTGAAAAGCCGCGCCTGCAAAGGGTGTTTCACCATGCGTCGACAAGGCAAAACAACGCGATGCCGGCGTGCCGATGTCTTGCAGGGCAGCGGCAAGGCTGTCGTGTACCCGCAAGGTCGCCCACTCGTGATAATCCAGCCCCGCCCGGCGCAGGCGGGCGTCATCCAGCGCAAAACCCAGTGGACGAACCAGATGCAGGCTGGTGCCTGTATTGGCAGAAAGCCGAATGACATTGCCCGTATTGGGGGGGATTTCGGGGGACACCAGAACAATATGAAACATGGCACGCATGGCTCACAGCGCTTGCTGAGCAACCTCTCCGACAAGAGCAAACCGCTATTGTATGGGTTCCGGGGCGGGTGGCGTGCGACCCAGGGCAAGCCCATGGACAGACTCTGCGCCAACCTGCCTCAGGGACCGCGCAACGCTGTCCATGGTGCTGCCTGTGGTGATGACATCGTCCACCACCACAATGCTGCCGGTCAACCAGCGGGCCGGCTGATACAGGCCCGTCGTGGCCTCGCGTCTGGCTTCACGCCCCAGCGTTGCCTGGCGCCTGCCTTCCCGGGTGCGAATGAGTAGACCGGGCTCAAACGGCCAGCCAGCGTATCTGGCCACATAGCGGGCAAGCTCTGCCGCCGGATTGAATCCGCGTCGACGCAAGGCCGGTCGGCTTGCCGGCACCGCACCAAGCACGATGGGCGGCTGCAGGGCTGTCCCACGCTGCACCCAGGTCTGCCACATCATGCCGGCCAGAACGGGCGCCAGAAAGAACTGATGCCGAGACTTGAATTGATGAATCAACAGGTCGGCAGGTGCCTCGTAATCAAAGACCGTCAATAAGCGCTCGAAAGCCGGATCCTGGTCGATACATATCGCGCAGCGCGCCTGCGCAGTTGCGGATGCAGATGCGTCCAGGCCAACATCGCACTGGAGGCAGCGCAAGATGCGGGCGGCCCGGGTTGCTAGAATATAGTCATGGCAATCCACGCACAGGCCCCAGGCCCGCGCCGATTGCCGACAAAGACTGCACACCCCCGGCAGCCATTGCCGCCATGCACCGGTCAGCCAGAAACGCGGGTCGCCAAGTCTGGACAAATACGCCATAATGGAAGTTCACTGTCTTGCGGAAAGTCATTATCTGACCACACTTTGCTCCGCACTCCCATCGCTTCCCGGACCTTTATGTCACAGCCTGACACGCAGCGTATTCAACCCGATCATGTCATCCGGCAGTTCGCGCGACGCAACCCGCTGGACGAGGCCCAGTTTCTCTACGGAGAAATCGCACAGCGCATGCTGCAACGCCTCAGTTATATCCGCATTCAGCCTCATACGATTCTGGATGCCGGCTGCGGCAATGCCCATGCACTTGAACCGTTACGATCACGGTATCCCGACCTGGACTACATTGGGCTGGATGCCTGTCAGCCGCTTCTGGACACCGCCAGGCAGCGCTATGCGGCCCGCCCCGGGTTCTGGCAACGGCTGCGCAACCGGCCCACACCACCCCTCGCCTTTGTCCACGCCGACATGGCCGCCACGGACCTGACACCCGAAAGCGTGGATCTCGTCTGGTCCAACATGGCCCTGCACTGGCATCCCGAGCCATCCCGCGTCATGGCCGAGTGGCGCCGCCTGCTCCGTCCCGAAGGATTGGCCATGTTTTCCATCCTTGGCCCCGGTTCCCTGGTCGAGATTCGTGACGCCATTGGCCAGGCCAGCCTGAACACCACCACACCACCCTTGCTCGACATGCATGATTACGGTGACCTGCTCTTGCAGAACGGTTTTCTGGATCCGGTCATGGACCAGGAAACCTTCACCTTGACTTACCGAACGGCAACCCGCCTTCTTGAAGATCTCCGTCTGTTGGGTGGCAACCCCAGTATCGACAGGCACGCCGGCATGGTCAGCCGCTCATGGCGGCAGCGCCTTGTCGATGCCCTCGAAAAACAGCGTCATCAGGATGGCACCATCCATCTGACCATAGAGGTCGCCTACGGCCATGCCTGGCGAGCCAAGGTTCATCAGACTGGCGCAACAGAGTTTCGGATATCGGCCGGAGACATCAAGCGCGCCCCGGGCAGCAGGGCGGGCCGCCCGGGCGTGCGCTTCCGGGGGCCAGAAAAAAAATAGCGCTCTGCACATACCGGCCGCGCGTGCCGGGCAGGCCAGCTTACCGGTTGCGTCGGCGTGCCGACGCGTCTATCCCCAGTTGCTTGAGCTTTCTGTACAGGTGGGTACGCTCCAGGCCGGTAGCCTCCGATACCCGCGTCATGCTGTAGTTTTCCTGCTCCAGATGGTATTCGAAATAAACACGTTCGAACTCATCGCGGGCATCACGCAAAGGCTGATCGAGCGGGATATCGCCCACCATGGACGGATCGGCAACAGGCACGGGCGCGGCCATGGTGCCGGCCGCTGCACCACCAAACTGATTTTCTGCAGAAGGCTGACCACCTGCGGCGGCAGGCACCGTCCGGGTACCGCCTTGATCCGGCGGGGGGGCCTCGCCACGGGCCGCTGCCAGCATGGCACGAGACACCACTGGCCGTGCCAGACCGGCTGCCACTGCCTTGAGCAGTTTTTGCATGGTGATGGGCTTTTCAAGAAAATCGACCGCGCCAATACGAGTGGCTTCAACAGCCGTATCGACGGTAGCATGTCCGCTCATCATGACCACCGGCATATCGAGCAAGCCTTGCGAATGCCATTCTTTCAACAAGCTGACCCCATCGGTATCGGGCATCCAGATATCAAGCAGCACCAGATCGGGCCGGGCACGCAGACGTGATTGCCGGGCTTGAGCGGCGTTTTCTGCGAGTTCTACCGTATGCCCTTCGTCGTAGAGAATTTCTGAAAGCAGCTCACGAATGCCGATTTCATCATCAACAACCAGAATTCTGGCCATATCACCTCACTAATGTTTTTACCTATTATCGTTTCCCGGGGCTGCCCCGTCCACCACGCCGGGCGACCCGGCGAGCTGAGTAAACAGTATTGACACCTGGGCGCCGCCGTGGCGGCGGTTGGCCACATCAATGCGCCCCTGGTGTTCTTCTATGATTTTTTTGACAATGGCCAGACCCAGGCCAGTGCCAGTTGCCTTGGTGGTGACGTATGGCTCGAACACCCGCGTCAGCAGCTGCGGTGCAAAGCCAGGCCCATTATCGGCCACGGACAATCGGACGGCAACCGTGTCATCTTCCGGATCGCGCCCGGTACGCGTCAAGACGGTTGTGACCGTCACGCACGGCTGTGCAGCATCGCCGGCCTGAGCGGCCGCATCACTGGCATTGACCACCAGGTTGTGAATCACCTGCCTGAGCTGGGTCGGGTCACCGTGCACGGCCGGGATGGAATCATCCAGAGACACCTGCAGGGCCAGCTCCACACCATGGTTGCCAGGCAGCGTGTCATCATCGGGATCCCAGCCATACAGCGCCAGCACGTCCATCACCAGGGCGTTGATGTCTACATTCTGCATCTGGGCAGGAGGCGTTCGAGCGTACTCCCGAAAATCATCCACCATTTGCTTGAGCGAAGCGACTTGACTGATGATGGTGTTGGTACTGCGCTGCAGGAGTGTGGCGCCGCGCTCATCAAGCTGATCCACCAGCTTGAGCGCCAGGCGTTCCGCCGATAACTGTATGGGTGTCAGGGGGTTCTTGATCTCGTGCGCCAGACGTCGTGCCACCTCGCCCCAGGCGACTGCCCGGTTGGCCGATATCACTTCCGTGATGTCATCGAAGACAACCAGATAACCGCTGTCCATCCCGTCGATCTGCAGGTGTGTTCCCCGAGCCAGCAGAGTGACGATGTGATGACGCGCCTCGCTGGCGCGGGCGGGCGGAAGCTCAAGCTCAAGTTCAAACTGCTGCTGCCAGTAAGGCCGTTCGGAGCCCACCGCTGCATGCTCGGCAAACGCCTGTCGAATCCGCTCCGACAAGCCGGCAGCACCATGGACATCGTCCAGTGACCGGCCGCGTGCCTGTCGCAGGTCAACATGCAGGATCACCTGCGCGCCGTCGTTGAACAGGCTGACCCGAAACTGCTCGTCAAACACCAGCACACCCGATGACAAGTGTGCCAGAACCGATTCCAGATACACATTCGAGCGTTCAAGCTCGAGCCGGTTTGACTCGACCTGCCTGCGGGCATCGTCCAGTTGACGCGTCATGGCGTTGAATGAGCGCGTCAACTGATTGACTTCATCATTGACAGACGATTCGGGCAAGGGACGGTAATCACCCACGCCCACCGCTTGGGTGCCCGACGCCAGACTGAGCAGGGGCCGCACCAGGCGCCGCGACACGGCCAGCGCCGCCACCACCGCAGCAAAGACGGCCAGAATGAGCGCCAGCGTAAGCGTGATGCCGTAGAGCTTGCGCAAACCCAGGCGCGACAGGGCCAGTTCCTGATAATCACGAAAGCCCTGCTGCACCTGATTGGCGTGCCGGGCGATGGAGTCCGGAACGGGCTGTATGATCTGCAGCCAGCGGGTATCGGAAGAGCGGCCCAGGCTGGCAGTCAGGTGATCGGGAGCACGCAGCGGCACCACTACGCGCAGTTGCAACCCGGACAGGCCTGCACCGTCGGGATCATCAGGGTCTTCGTCCGCCTCGGCGGCTGCATAGGCATGGGCCACTCTCAGCTGATTCATGACACTGGGTGGCGGCATATCGGGCAGGAGATGCAGGAATTCGGCCGAAGAAAACGCCACCAGCCGGCCGCTGCCTGTAAAGACCATGGCTTCCGGAATACCAGCCGATTCACGCAAGCGGGTCAGCAGGCGCGCCATGCCATCGTCGCCTGCCTGTTCCAGTTGCTCGCCAATGCGGCGTCCCCGGGTTTCCAGCTCTTCAAGCTGAGCGTCCAGAGCCGCCCGCCCGAGATTCAGGCCAGACTCCAGGGCACTGTCAACGCGCACGTTGAACCACGACTCAATGGAACGCGACATGAACTGCACCGAAAGCAGATAAATGACGACGCCCGGCAAAATGCCGATCAGTGTGAAATACAGGGCAAAGCGGGCTGTCAGTCGCGCGCCAAACTGACGTCGCCTGATCTGGCGCAACAATCGCCATGCCAGCGCACCCACCCAGCCGATCAGACCCACAGCCAACACCCCGTTCAGGGCGAGCAGCACATCGTATTGCTGGGCAAACCGGGAGGCATTGCCCGTTGACCAGACCAGCAGGGCAAGCAGTGCCACGGCACTGACCGCAAGCACCACCAACGCCAGCCGGACCAGCCACCGCGTGATCATTCGTCTTCGTCCGGAGGGATTGAAAATGAAAAACTTTTCCATGAGGTTGCCAGTGACCATGCACTGCTGTTGAGTGCATCGACCTGAAATGGACGCGCCAGCTGAGACGTATCCAGCCGCAACCGGGCCCGGCCCTGATATTCAATGCCACTGTCAAGATCGGCAACGTCAGCCACCGACCAATTGCGTACCTGCCGGATGCGGGCCAGGGCATCTTCAAGGCTGGTTTCGGGCAGGGACAGTTCGCCGGTCCCCACCCGCCACTGGCGGGTCAGCGCGTTGTAGACGACGCGCCAGGTGCGTCGCTCCTTGGCGACAACCTTGTCAAACCACCACCATCGGCGCGCAACAATCTCGATATCGAGCGTGAAGTGCAGGGGAATCCCGCGCGAAACGGCGCTGTGCAGCTCGCTGGTCAGATTGAGCTCGATATCGGCATCAATGAACAGCTCGTCGCCATCAACGACCGGAGTCACGGACACGATGGTGGCCTCGCTGGCCTGCACGGGGGCCAGCAACAGGCTGCCTGCCAGCAGCAGGATCCCGACACCGGTCCGGAGCAGCCAGCCATGCCATGCCCTTGATACCCGGGCTGCAAAAAGCCGCTGCATCAGCCACTCCGAATCAAGTCCGACAAAATAAGGCATAGAAAAAACCATCCCCTGCATCGGCCCGGCCATCCGGGTACACGGGCAGTACCTGTCCGGGCGCGTCAAGGCGCCGGGCATCGCCGTGGCGCCGGGCAAATGCCTGCGCCTGCTGCTCTCCCTCTTCAGGGAAAATCGAACACGTCACATAGAGCAAGTGGCCACCGGGTACAACAGTTTGCCACAAGGCATCAATAATACGTGATTGCAGTTGTGCCGTCCGGGCGATGTCATCAGGGCGGCGCAGCCAGCGAATATCAGGATGCCGCCGCACCACCCCGGAGGCGGTACACGGCACATCGGCCAAAATGGCATCAAAGGGTTGCCCATCCCACCACGCGGGTACGTCGGCTGCATCGGCACACTTCAGGGTCACATGCGGACCTTCCAGCCCAAGGCGCTCCAGATTCCGGGCAACACGCTTCATGCGGTGAGCATCGGTATCCAGGGCAAGCAGGTCAAGGCTTGCGCGTTCCAGCAAGTGTGCGGTCTTGCCGCCCGGCGCTGCGCAGGCATCCAGCACCCGCATGCCATCTGCCAGTGGCAACAACGGGGCCGCACGTTGTGCGGAAATGTCCTGCACTGACCAAAATCCCTCGGCAAACCCGGGCAACTGCTCGACCGGTGCAGGCTGTGCAAGCTGCAGGCCGTCTGTCGAACGCTCGCATGATTCCACGCCGTGTCGCGCGAGCATGTCCTTGACCTGCCCCACCGTTGCCCGCCGCCGATTGACGCGCAGATGCATGGGCGGCGGCACATTGCCGGCTTCCAGCACCGTCTGCCACGCATCGGGCCAAGCCTCGCGGACCTTGTCAATCCACCAGTCGGGGTAATTCCAGAAGGCTTCCGGGTTGCTGCCAAGCCGGACCTCCATGGTGGCATGCTCGCGGATATAGCGGCGCAGGACGCCATTCAGCAGGCCGCGCCAGGGCCGCATGGACCGGGTCGCACAGCGCACTGCCTGATCAACCAGGGTGTGCAGGGCATAGATGG
>DATGUI010000160.1:0-2204 GCA_035301405.1 Burkholderiaceae bacterium | reverse complement strand
GCTCCGTCTATCCCTTCCAGGGTAATGAAGCAGCCTGGTCTGGCGGCGCGGGGGGGCTTGTTGCCGGTGGTCATCTTGTCCTCAGCTTCAGATTGCATGGTCTAGTTTCGTCCCAGTATGTATTTGGCGACGGCACGGTTGTGGGCGGCCAGCGTCTTGGAAAACTCGCTCGTTCCATCACCCCTTGACACAAAATAGAGGTAATCGTGGGCATCCGGGTGAAGCACGGCATCCAGCGCCGCACGACCCGCGCTGGCAATGGGCGTGGGCGGCAGCCCGGGACGGGTATACGTATTCCACGGTGTGTCGGTTTGCAGGTCTTTCTTGCGTATTCTACCGGTATAGCCGTCTCCCATGCCATAGATGACGGTCGGATCCGTCTGCAGCGGCATGCCCATTCTGAGCCGGTTGATGAACACCCCCGCCACCTTGCTGCGATCTTCCGCATGGCCCGTTTCCTTTTCCACAATGGAAGCCAGTATCAGGGCTTCGTAGGGAGTTTGCAGAGGCAGGTCTTCCTGGCGGGACGCCCAGGCCTGTTCAAGAACCTCTGTCTGGGCCACATGCGCCCGTCGCAAGATATCAAAGTCCGTACTCCCGGGAACAAAGACATAGGTATCGGGATACAGCCAGCCTTCAAGGGAGTCGTCCTCGACGCCAAGACGATCGAGCAATTCGGCTTCGGACACGTCATCCAGGGTCTGCTGCAGCTCAGGTGCCGCAAGCAGGGCCTGGCGAATGCGCTGGTAGGTCCAGCCTTCGATCAGGGCGACCCGTGCCTGGCGCATGTCGCCGGCTGTCATGCGATCCAGCAGGGCCAGCGGCGTATCGCCCTGCACGGCTTCGTAAGCGCCCGCCTTGAGGTGGCGATCTTGCCCCATCAAACGGGCCAGCGCCACCCAGGCATCGGCATGAACATGAATGCCGGCCTCTTCCAGCACGCCCGCAATGCGCCGTGGTGAACTGCCGGCCTCCACCAGGTAGTCAACGCGTTCGGCGTCCATGGCAACGGGGGTGTTCGCCCAGTACCAGGCGCCGCCCAGCAGGCTTCCTGCCAGCAGCAGGAGAGCAGCGGCCAGGATCATTACTTTTTTTCTGCTGAAACGCATGAAGAAGACACGATTTGAAACGGTAGGGGGAGCGGCGCTGTTATCGCGCCTCAAAGCCCGTTATCATAAACGGTATAGTCCACGCTGTGTTCTTACGGTTTCTTTCATGATCAAGACGCTTCACGATACTGTTTCTCTGACCGACCTGACGGTTCTGTCCGTGTCCGGTCCCGACGCTGCCTCGTTCCTGCAAAGTCAGTTTACGCAAGACATGAGCAACGCTGACCCGCAGCACGCCCTGCTGGCGGCCTATTGCAGTCCCCGTGGCCGGGTGCTGGCAACCATGGTCGTCGTGCCCCCTGCCGAGGCAGACAACGCCTTCCTGTTGCTGGTGCGTACCGATATTGCTGATACCCTGGCCAAGCGCCTGCGCATGTTTGTGTTGCGCGCCGACGTCCAGGTCGAACAACTCGACTGGCAGGTAACCGGCGGCTGGCACCATGCCCCGCGCGATACCGATGCGTGGCATGTAACCCGAACACACTCCGCCTGCCGGATTACCGCGCCCGATGGTGCCCAGGCCGATATTTCACGTTATTGGGTGCTGGCTTCCGAAGCCACCGAATCACGCCCCGACACCACCGCGCTGCAGAAGTGGCATGCCGATGACATGGCTGCGGGCCTGCCATGGGTGGGTGCAGACAACCAGGAAGTCTATCTCGCCCAGACACTGAATCTTGACCTTCTGGGTGCCGTCAGCTTTACCAAGGGCTGCTATCCGGGTCAGGAGGTCATTGCGCGCAGCCATTATCGTGGCGTCGTCAAGCGCCGGACCGCATACGGGGTGGTGGCCCCGGATCAGGACACTTCACTGCCCGAACCGACAACGCTGGTGGGCACAGACACCTGGAATGCCGCCACGCCAAAAAGCCCGTGTGGTCGTGTCATCAATGCCGCGCAAACGGAATCCGGCCTGCACGTACTGATTGAAGTTCAATTGCGCGATCTGCCCGATGCCGATTTCCGGCTGGGTCAGGCAGACGGACCAGGGATCAAGCTGCAGCCCCTGCCCTACGGCATTGTCGAGCCGTCAGACGACGAGTCCTCTGACTGATACAGCCTGAGTATGCTGGAGAAATCCAGCTGGCCATTGCC
>DATGUI010000159.1:0-2087 GCA_035301405.1 Burkholderiaceae bacterium | reverse complement strand
TGGCCCTGCAGAATCAGGCAAAGCAGGACGCTGGCAGCCGCTTCGACCCACCGTTCTCCACCCTGCACGTAGGCACTGTCCTCGGCGGCACGGCCGTCAACATCATTTCCCGGCATTGTGAATTTTCCTGGGACATCCGCTGCCTGCCCGACGACGACTGGCGCACTTATCTGCAGCGCTTTCAGGCCTATGCAGACACCCTGCTTCCGGCGATGCGAGCCATTGCGCCCCGGGCGTCCATAGAAACCGAGGTGGTGGTCACCGTGCCGCCCCTGCATGATGCGGGCGGCGCGGCCCAGACGCTGGCCAGCGAGCTGCTCGACAGCGGCCGGCCAGCGGTGGTTCCCTTTGTATCCGAAGCCGGGCAATTCCAGGAAAGAGGACTCGATGTCGTGGTTTGCGGACCCGGATCCATCAATCAGGCACACCAACCGGATGAATACATTGAAATCAGTCAGATAACGGCCTTCGAGCAGTTCCTGAACCGCCTTGGCGACCGGCTTTGCGAAGGCCACTGATGCCCGACGAACACCACAACACGACGGATTTCACGCATCGCTGGGTTGCTGAAACCATCCGCCTGCATGAAATCCGATCCGGCCCGCTGGAAGACACACAGGAAATCCGGCAAGCACTCAGGCAGCGGGATGGCCTGGCCGACAGGCTGCTGTATCGTGCCGCCAGGCTGGGCGAACGCGAAGGCCTGTTTGCGGCCGTCCAGCGCTGGTGCAGCCTGGCCCGAATCAGTGCCATGGTGCTTGCACTGATTGCTGTCATTGGCGGGGCGACCGTGGCGCTGGGCGTGTTCAGCGCCACCCAGCGAGAGGTCAACATTCTGGTCGCCCTGGTTGCCGTGCTCGGGTTGCCCACCCTGACGCTGATATTCTGGCTGGTCAGCCTTGTCATGCCCTCGGGCCAGCGCCACGGTGGCCTGGGCGAATTCTGGTTATGGATGAATCGACGACTCAGCCGTCACCGCAATCAGATCGACCTCACCCGTGCCCTGGTCAGCCTGCTTTCCAGACATCGGGTGCTGCAGCCTTTGCTGGGCGCCATCAGCAACGGTTTCTGGCTGCTGGCCCTGCTGGCCACCACGCTGATGACCACCGGCCTGTTGTCCGCAAGGCGCTATGTCTTCAATTGGGAAACCACCCTGCTGTCTTCTGACACCTTCGTCTGGATGGCCACCACGCTGGGCAAGCCATTATCCGTGCTCGGGCTGAACGGCCCCGAACCGGACGTCATCCGCCTGAGCGACGGCATGCACGTCCTGCCCGAAAGCGCCCACCTGCAGTGGTCTGCCTGGCTGATCGGCTGCCTGATGCTGTATGGCATGCTGCCACGGCTGATCGCCCTGATCTGCACCTTGTGGCTGGCCAGGCGCCGTGTGGCATCCATGGCTGTCGATGTAAATCTGCCTGGCCACGCCGAGCTGCGCAGCCGGCTTGAACCCGTCAGCCTGCCTGGTGGCATTGATTCCCCAGCGCCGCTTCATATTCACACACCTGATCAGACCAGTCAGGTTCATGCCAATGCCACCGGCGCAGCCATCGTGGGCATTGAGCTTTCTGAGGACCACCGCTGGCCTCCCGGACCCCTGCAAGCGCACATCGCCCCCGAACATGGCGTGCGAGATCTGGGTGTCGTAGATGCCTGGCAACAGCGCCAGCAAGCCATCGCAAACCTGCAGGTCAGCCCGCCACGCAAACTCCTGATCGCCTGCGATGGCGCCCAGACACCGGATCGCGGTACCATCATGCTGATCAAACAGCTTGCCAGCCTGGCTCACACCACCCATATCATGTTGCCTGTCCACCATCCTTCCGACCGTCTTGATGGGGCCAACCGCATCCCGGTATGGCATTCCACCCTGCACGATGCCGGGTTTTCCGCGGATCACATCCACGCTGACGACGAGTCGGCCCTGGCATGGCTGCACGCCCCATCATGACCACGATTTCCAGCCATTCCCCGCTGCGCCTTGCCGTCGTCGGCCATACCAACACGGGCAAGACCTCCTTGTTGCGGACGCTGACGCGCAATCCGCACTTTGGCGAGATCAGCAATCGCCCCGGCACCACACGGCA
>DATGUI010000158.1:0-4065 GCA_035301405.1 Burkholderiaceae bacterium | reverse complement strand
GCGGTACCCACCTCGAACACCTGCAGGATGTCGGGAGCGTTTCCACCGCGAAAGGCCGCAATGCCGGCATTCATGGATTCACCGTAACTGCCCTTGTAGGTGGCTTTCACCTGATAATCAGATTGAGACTCGTTGAACTCCTTGACCAGGTCTTTGACCCGATCACCCAGGGCACCCTCCATGGAGTGCCAGAAAACGATATCAGTCGCGGCGTGGGCGGTGCTGAAGGCAGCAAATGCCCCTGCCAGTGACAGGGCAAGGTATTTCATGCGCATGATGGATCTCCTGAGCCATGGCTGGCTTGTTGTTGATATTGAATCATGATGGTCTTGGTGACGCCATGACTGTAACGATAACCCGGGTGGCGGGTCAATATTCCTCAACCGGGCAGCACAAACCCCCGGGCTGGCATAACGGGATGAAGCCATGCCGGCAAATGCGTACAATAACGCGCATGAGCACACCTACCATCGCATTCACCGGCGGGGGCAACATGGCAGCGGCCCTGGCCGCAGGCCTGACCGGCAAGCAATGTCCGGCATCCGCCATTCATGTTGTCGACATCAACCCGGACACACTGACATCCTGGGAAGCACAGGGAAGCACGGTTTCCACCACACCCGACTCCCAACTCTCCGGGCGTCGGGTATGGATACTATCCGTCAAGCCGCAGTTCCTGCAGGAGGCCATTTCGCGGTGTCGGCCATTCCTGACGCCTGACACGCTGATCATCAGTGTGGCAGCCGGCATTTCTGCGTCTTCGCTATCGCAATGGCTGGGTACGCCAGACCAACCCTGGACACGTCTGGTTCGCTGCATGCCCAATACCCCGGCACTGGTAGGAGAGGGCGCCACCGGCATGATGGCGCTCGATGGCATTACTAAGGCTGATCGCACACTCGCAGACAACTTGCTGACGTCCGTCGGCCAGGTGGTATGGGTGGATGACGACGCTGCCCTGGATGCTGTCACCGCGCTGTCGGGCAGTGGTCCGGCCTATGTCTTTCTGTTCCTGGAAGCGCTGATTGAAGGCGCCATGGAACTGGGCCTGTCTGCCGAGCAGTCACGTCAACTGGCCTTGGCTACCGTCGCGGGTGCCACCCGTCTGGCCGAACAGGCCCCCGAGGATCTGGCCACACTGCGCGAACGCGTCACGTCGCGCGGTGGCACCACCGCAGCGGCGCTGGACAGCTTCAATGAGCAAGGCTTTTCGAGTGTCGTGAAAAACGCCATGCGAGCCGCCTGCCAGCGCGCCGGTGAATTATCCAAAGAACTGTCCTGATGCCTGCCACCGGCGCCACCCTCTCGCTTGATCGCATCACCGCTCGCCAGTTTTTCCTGGCCGTGAGCCTGATGGGGCTGATCGTGCTGGCCTCAAACGTGCTGGTGCAGTATCCCATCAATCGCTGGCTCACCTGGGGCGCACTGACCTATCCCATTGCCTTTCTGGTTGCCGATCTGCTTAACCGCCGCTTTGGTCCTGCGGTTGCCCGGCGCGTCGCCTACATCGGTTTTGTCGTGGCCCTGGCCGCGTCATTCTGGGTGGCATCGCCTCGTATTGCCATTGCATCGGGCAGCGCCTTTCTGTGTGCACAGCTTGTTGATATCACGGTTTTTCATCGCCTGCGCCACCGCTCATGGTGGCGGGCTCCGTTGCTGGGCGGGATTGCCGGCGCCTGCCTGGACACCTTCGTGTTTTTCAGCATTGCCTTTGCCGGCACCGACATGCCCTGGATCACCCTCATGTTTGGTGATCTGGCCGTCAAATTGCTCATCAATACCGGCATGCTGGCACCGTTTCGGGCACTGATGTGGAATATCGGCCGACCATCCGGGGAGTCAACGGCATCCTCTCCACCATCCTGAATCCATGCGCAGCCTAGGGGTAATCCGTAGTGACAGGGCAGAGGGAAAACGGCAGAATATGACGGCTTCCAGACCGGAAGCTTTCCCCGGCCTGCCACCTTTGCACTGGCCGGACTTTTTTTTAAAAAAATAGTGACATTCTTTGCGGAGACACAACAAAATGAAATGGATCCAATACGCAGCCCCCATAGCCGTAGCCGTTGGTCTGCTTGCCGGGACCAGCGCCACGGCCGACACCATCAAGATCGGCATTCCCCAACCCATGACCGGCCCGGCCACGCAGTATGGTGATCAGATTCAGGCTGGTGCCCTGACCGCCATTGATGCGTTCAACGACGCCGGCGGTGTCAATGGAAAACAGCTTGAGCCTCTGCTGATCGACGATGGCTGCGAGCCCAAGCAGGCCGTACCGGCAGCGAACAATGTGGTCAACGCAGGTGCCATGTTTGCCGTGGCGCACGCCTGTTCCGGCACCACCGTGCCTGCGGTCAACGTCTACGAACAAGAGGGCGTGGTCGCCATTACGCCGGGGGCAACCTCTCCGCTGGTTACCGACACCATCAAGCCGCACTATTTCTTCCGCACCATCGGGCGTGACGACCAGCAGGGCCCGTTTGCGGCAGACTATATTGCCAACCACCTCAAGCCGGAAACCGTTGCCATCCTGCACGACAAGCAAACCTACGGTTCGGGTGTGGCTTCGCAGGTGCGCAACAGCCTGGAAAAAACCGATGTCGAGCTCACCATGTTTGAAGGCATCAACGTGGGTGACAATGATTACTCCGCCGTCATCACCAAGCTCAAGTCCGAAGATCCCGACCTGATCTATTTCGGTGGTTACCACGCCGAGCTGGGTCTGCTGCTGCGCCAGGCCCGCGAACAAGGTCTCACGACCCAGTTCATGGGCCCGGAAGGTGTGGCCAACGATGATCTGGTTGCTATTGCCGGTCCGGCCGTCGAAGGCTTGCTGGTCACCCTGCCTGCCGACTTCACCAAAATGGAAGGCAACGAGAAGATTCTCGAACATTTCGAGAAGTACGGTCGCAGTCCCAACGGGGCATTCAACATGCCTGCGTACGCAGCGGTGCAGATTCTTGTTGCCAGCATTGAGGCCGTGGGCGAAGATCCTGACGCCGTGGCAGATTACATGCACGAAAATTCTTTTGATACCGGTATCGGCAAGGTTGAATATGACGAAAAAGGTGATCTGAAAGAATTCGAATTCGCGGTCTTCAAATGGGATGCCGAAGGCGCCATGGAACAACTGGAGTTCTAAGCACCCCTTTCTGGCGGACGCCTGTCGCAACCCGTGGGCGTCCTGCCTTTTCCAGCCGCGGGGCTGACCCCGCTCCGACGGAATGATGGAATCGTTTCAACATGTCTGACTTTCTACCCCAATTGACCCAGCAGCTCTTCAACGGACTGTCCCTGGGTGCCATATACGCGCTGATTGCCATCGGCTACACCATGGTTTATGGCATTATCGGCATGATCAACTTTGCCCACGGCGAAATCTACATGATTGGCGCCTACGTTGGTCTGATTACCCTGTCCATCATTGGCGTCGACAGCGGGCTGCCGCTGCCGCTGGTCATCCTGTGCATGCTGCTGGTGGCTGTTGTGGTCACGGCCGCCTACGGCTTCACCGTGGAACGTGTCGCCTATGCACCACTGCGTGGGGGGCCCCGGCTGGTGCCTCTGATCTCTGCCATTGGCATGTCCATCTTTCTGCAGAACTGGGTGGCCATCGGGCAGGGCGCCCGCGACGTGGCCGTGCCGGCTCTGGTCACGGGGGCCATGCAGTTCAACATCGGGCCGTCCTTTACCATGACTGCCCCTTATTCCCGCATCATGATCATTCTCGTCACGGTCGTGCTCATGATTGCGCTGTCTCTCTACATCAAGTTTTCGCGGGTCGGACGGGCATCACGGGCCTGTTCCCAGGACTTGCACATGGCCAACTTGCTGGGCATAGACACCAACCGCATCATCTCCTTCACCTTTGTCATCGGCGCCATGCTGGCGGCCGTGGGCGGAGTGCTGATTGCGCTGGCAATTGGCAAGCTCAATCCTTTCATTGGCTTCATTGCAGGCATCAAGGCCTTTACGGCGGCCGTGCTGGGGGGCATAGGAAGCATTCCTGGCGCCATGCTTGGTGGTGTGCTGCTCGGGCTGGCCGAGACCTTCGCCGCCGCCTAC
>DATGUI010000157.1:0-2240 GCA_035301405.1 Burkholderiaceae bacterium | reverse complement strand
AAGGTGGCGGGTATCCAGTTCGGGATGTCGATTATTTTTCCGTTCCAGGTAAATTCGAACGGGAAAATGAACATGGCAATGAACAGAATCACCAGCCAGGGTGTATTGCGAAACACGTTCATGACAAAAAAGGCGGGCTTGCGTATGAGCGCAGACGGGCTGAGCTCAAGCAAGCCCAGGATGATGCCAAGCACCGTGCCCAGTATCATGGCCAGGACGCTGATGATGAGGTTGATGCCGAAGCCTTTCAGGATGAAGGGCATCCAGGTGATCAGCTCTTGCACGGCGTGGCTGTCTGCCCAGGCACCTGCCGAGAACAGATAGATCGCTGGCACCATGACAATGGCCAGCAGCAATATCTTGTGTGTGCCTCTTGATAGGGTCATTACCGGCTCCTATTCTCCGTAACCTGGCAAGGCCAGTTTCTTTTCCAGGCGATGCAGCGCCCATGAAATCAGTGAAATGATGGTGACGTAAAACAGAAACAGGACGATCATCATTTCAACGGTGTTGGACTGCAACGACCAGATGCGGCGCAGCGTCAGGGTCATTTCTGACACGCCCACGACATAGCCCAGAGACGTCCATTTGGCCAGGCTGATCAGGTTGTTGACCAGCGACGGATAGCTGATTCGCAAGGCCAGGGGCAGGGTGATCTCAAAATAGATCTGCCATTTGCTGAAGCCCAGGCTTTCGGCACCGTCAATGGTGGACTGGGGTACGGAATCGAGACCCGCCCTGAAGATCTCGATATTGAATGCGCCGCCAAACAGGCCCAGGGAGATAATGGCCCAGCCAAATGCGGAAATCATGGGCTCCATGTAACCGCCGGCATCCGTCATGGGTGTCAGGGCACCCAGGGCGAAGTAGAAGAACAGCATCTGGATCATGGGAGGGGTATTGCGGAACACCTCCACAAACGCAGTAATGCAAAGGTTGAGTGTGCGAAACCGGCTGCGCTGCAGCCACGCCCCCACCACGCCAACAAACAGCGATGCGATGACGACATAGAACATCAGCTGTACGGAAATCCATGCAGCCGTGATGAATTGATCGAAATCGTAGGGGTCGTAGAACACGCTGAAGTCCCAGCCGTGCTCGACACTCAACTGCTCAAAAAACTCCGCTATAGACGATATAACTGACATGATCAGTCATCCAGGTAGCTGCTATCCCACTCTAGTTGTTTGTGCGTCTCATCCAGGAACGCGGTGACCGGCGCCCCCCATTTTTCTGCCAGTTCAAGCAGTTTGCCCGAAGAGTGGAGCTTGTAGAACTGCCCGGTCAGCAGGGTGCCCAGGGCGGTGTCACCGTCTCCTTTTCTGACATACGCTGACCACGGGTTGGTGTACAGGGCGTCCACGGGCATTTCGTAGTCATCCCAGCTGCCTGAGGCCAGTGCTTCCAGTATGCCGGCATCGTCGTATACCCAGGCCACGCACTTGCCCGTTCGCAGCCCCTCCTTGGAGGTGGTGTTGTCACTGAACGAGACGATTTTTGCGCCAAACTCTTTCTGTACCCGGGGTGCATAAGGCATGGCCTGCTTGACGCAGACAGGTTTGTCACGAATGTCGTCCCAGCTGCTGATAACGCCTTTCTTGGCCATCAGGGAAGGGCCGGATGCCCAGTATGATGGCAGGATGGAGTCGGCATTCTTTCTGTGCTGGAGCGAGTCGTACAGCCCGGCCATGACGACATCAATGCGCTTTTGCCTGAGAAACTGCGTACGGTTGGTGGAGTTGACGACCACAAGCTTGAGGTCAACGTCAAGCGTTTCGGCAATGCTCTTGGCGATATCTATGGTAATGCCTTCGATGTCCCCATCTGGCGAGCGAAACGCCCATGGCTTGAATCCATCGTAGACACCGATGCGGATTTCACCTCGTTCCATGATGGTGTCTAGCGATGAGTCGGCAACGGCGTTGCCAGCCATGCCCAGCGTCAGGCACGAGGCTGCCAGTGTTGTGGCAGTGAATTTCAAGCGTTGTGCAATTGTTTTCATATGTCCCTCCAATGGTAAGTCAACAAGTTTCTTCATAAACCGAGTGCGTCAAGCAGTTCATACCACCCGACGACTGTCCTGACGCCCAGGCCCTGAAGACGGTAAAACGGAATGGGTCGCAGACGTGACGCATCCAGAATGGATACGTCAGGGTTCTGACCGAGAGCGCAGTCTGCGGCGTAGCGGCCCAGCATGCTTGCCATGGCCACACCGGCGCCGTTGTATCCGGCTGCAATGG
>DATGUI010000156.1:0-7818 GCA_035301405.1 Burkholderiaceae bacterium | reverse complement strand
CGCGTACCGCCGTGACAAGACTTGCCGCATGGCGGCGTAATCATCACCCGGCGTGATGCCCGCAATGTTGTAACGTCGGTACAGCGATGGCTGCATCTCGTGCTTGCGATACACCACACACGAGGCTTGCGTCGCCTCGCCAGCCGTGTGGCTGACGTCAAAGCATTCGATGTGCAGGGATTCCAGCGCCAGATCATCGGTATCCATGTCAAGCGCTTCGGCCAGCGCCCGTGTGCGGGCCTGGCGATTGCCCGTCTGCCCCAGCCGCCGTGACAACGCCAGCCCGGCATTGCGGGTGGCCTGTTCCAGCCAGATCCGCTGTGCACCTTGGGGCCGGACAATAAGGCGTGTGCGCTGCCCCGTCTGCTCGGACAAGAGCTCCAGCAGACGACGATCGGGAAGCGCGTGCGAGCACACCAGCACGCCGGGCAGCGGCGCCTCGGCGTAATGCTGGGCCACAAACGCGGCCAGCACCTCGCCGGGATCAGCATCAAGCGAATGGGCCGGAAAGAAAGCCTTGTCGCCCAGGTGACGCCCGCCCCGGACCATGGCCAGGTTGACGCAAGTCTGGTCGCCCAGTGACGCCACCGCGAGGATATCGACCTGTTCACTGCCCACGTTTTCCATGGACTGCTGTTGCAGAATCTTGGCCAGCGCCGCCATCTGGTCTCGGTATACGGCTGCCTGTTCAAACTCCAGGCGGTCAGATGCAGCTTGCATGCGCTGTTCAATATCGCGCATGACATCATCGGTATGCCCATCCAGAAATCGTACCGCGCGATCCACATCGGCCTGGTAGTCGTCCAGACTGATGTGGCCCACGCACGGGGCAGAGCATCGACCGATCTGATAAAGCAGACAGGGGCGCGAACGATTGGCATAGACGCCATCTTCGCACGTGCGCAGCCGGAAGACCCGCTGCAGTATCTGTATGGTTTCGCGTACAGCCCAGGCGTTGGGATAGGGGCCAAAAAACCGCCCCGGCCCGCTGGTACTGCCACGGTAGTAGGAGATGCGAGGCGCCTCGTGATCGCTGAACTTCAGATAGGGGTAAGACTTGTCATCGCGAAACAGTATGTTGTAGCGTGGCTTGAGTTGCTTGATCAGGTTGTTTTCAAGCAACAGGGCCTCAGCCTCTGTCCGGGTAACCGTGACTTCCACCCTGACCACTTTGGTCATCATGTGGGCGATACGCGGGCTGGACGCCGTTTTCTGAAAATAGGAACTGACCCGGCGCTTCAGATTGCGTGCCTTGCCGACATAAAGCACTTGTCCGTCTTCGTCCAGGTGACGATACACCCCCGGCAGGGCGGGGAGCTCAGTCAGAAAGGTTTTCAGATCGAAGTCGTTGTCGGGCATGCTGATAGGTTTCCAGTGCCTGCAGATCGGCCCACGACCGGGCCGGAAGCGCCGGCTTGAGGCGGGCAATGCGCTGGCCTGATGCTGCATCTGGCTGGTAGTCCAGGCGAGCAAGCAGATCATCAGCCAGATCAGGGCGGTTGCACACAAGAGCCATGTCACAACCTGCCTTCAGGGCGGCTTGCGTGCGCGAGACAATATCGCCCGCCACGGTAGCGGCCTCCATGGTGAGATCATCTGTAAAGATAACCCCGTTGTACTGCAACTTCTGACGCAGCACCTGCTGCAGCCAGACCGTCGAGAAGCCGGCGGGCTGACTATCGACTTCAGGATACACCACATGCGCAGGCATGACCGCAGGCAAGACCAGATCACCCAACCATGCGTAGGGCGCAGCATCCGCCTCCAGAATCTGCGCCAGGGAACGGGGGTCCCGGGGCATGGCATGATGGGAGTCCGCCGCCACGGCGCCATGACCCGGAAAGTGCTTGCCGCAAGCGGCCATGCCAGCCAATGCCAGGCCATGGCACAGTGCGCGCGCCAGCGTCGTCACCACGGCCGGGTCCGCATGCAGGGCCCGGCTGCCGATGACATCGCTGACACCATAGTCCAGGTCCAGCACCGGCGCAAAGGCAAGGTCCACGCCACACGCACGCAACTCAGTCGCCATGATCCATGCCGCGTCGGTAGCCAGACGCTGGGCCTGCCAGGGGTCGTCCGCCCATTTCTCGCCCAATGCCTGCATGGCCGGTATCCGGGTGAAGCCATCGGTACGAAACCGCTGAACGCGCCCGCCCTCGTGATCCACTGCAATGATCAGCGGCTGTTCACGAACGGCATGGATGGCCTCGCACAGGTCCGCCAACTGCCGCCGACTGGCAAAGTTGCGGGCAAAGAGAATGGCACCACCAACCAGGGGATGGCGCAGGCGCTCCACCTCGTGGGCCGTGAGCACATGGCCGTCCACATCAACCATGATGGGTCCGGGCAGCAAAGCGGTTTGCGAAAGTGTGCTGGCGTTGGACTTGAGATCACTCATGTCGGATCCTGATTCAATTGCTCGATGATGACAAAGGCCATGACGGTATCGCTCTCGTCAGTCAGTGACACATGCGCAGGCCCGAAGCGTTGCTCATACCACTGGGCCAGTGATTCGGCCAGCACGACAGCCGGCTTGCCACCGGGCTGATTCAGCGTCTGCATGCGTGACCATGCCATGGGCATGCGCATGCCCAGGCCAATGGCCTTGGAAAAGGCCTCTTTGGCAGCAAACCGCGTCGCCAGATAACGCAGGCCCCGCTGCGTGTCGCGTTGCAATCGACGATGAAAGACGGCTTGCTCGTCAACACCAAGTATCCGCCGGACGAACTTGTCGTCAAACCGCTGGTAGACACCCTGAATGCGATCGATACGGGTAATGTCTACACCGATACCGGCAATCAGGCCAGCGGGCAGGCCGGCTGATGGCAGCCCGGTCGGCGTGGAAGGGAAAGTGCCTGGTTTGTTGGACATGGTCATGCCTGTCTGTGCTGTATGTGCTGTCTGTACCTGTATCCGCATCCGTAGCTGATCATCAGAGCCGGATGAAATGCTCGCGATAGTGTTTCAATTCGTCAATGGACTCGTAGATATCGGCCAGTGCCTCGTGCCGATTATGCTTGGTGAAGCTGTTGTAGACTTCCGGCTTCCAGCGCAAGGAAAGTTCTTTGAGCGTGCTGACATCAAGGTTACGATAATGAAACCAGGCTTCAAGGCGCGGCATGTAACGTGCCATGAACCGCCTGTCCTGGCAAATGGTGTTGCCGCACATGGGCGACTTGCGCCGCGGCACATGGCGATCCAGGAATGACAGCAGGATGTCTTCAGCCTGCGCTTCGGTCAGGGTGGATGCCTTCACCTTGTCGATAAGCCCGGACCGGGCATGGGTGGACTGATTCCACTTGTCCATGGCCGCCAGCAGTGCATCGCTTTGGTGTATAACCAGTACGGGCGCTTCGGCCACCAGCGTGAGGTCAGCCTCGGTAATCACGACTGCAATTTCTATAATGCGTTCTTCCTCGGGGTTGAGGCCGGTCATTTCCATATCCAGCCAGACAAGCCGTTGGTCTTTGTTCACCATGTTCATTCCTTAAAACAACGATTTTCTCATACTGTCTGCATTCATGTTCACCCTCCTGTTTATTGTTTTCCTGCTGACTGATACCTTGCTGCGGTTCTGGCTATCCCTGCGTCAGTTGCGGCATATCAGACAGCATCGCGATCAGGTACCCGGCCCGTTTGCCGAACGCATCAGCCTGCGCAGCCACCAGCGTGCGGCCGACTACACATCGGGGGGTACGCGTCTTGCCATGATAGAGCGCCTGGTCGAAGCTGCCGTACTGATCGGCTTTACCCTGCTGGGCGGGCTGCAGTTTCTTGATCTGTCCATGGGCAGGCTGATTGACAACGACATGCTGCGCCAGCTGGCGCTTGTTGGAAGTGTGCTGATGATCATGGGGGTGGTGGGCCTGCCGTTTACCCTTTGGCGCAAGTTTGTGCTTGATGAGCGCTTCGGTTTCAACCGCCTGACGCCCGGGCTGTTCGTGTCAGATGTTATCAAAACGCTGTTTGTCGTGCTGTTGCTGGGTACCCCGCTGACGGCAATCATCCTGTGGCTGATGGGCAACACCGGCCATCACTGGGTGTGGCTGGCCTGGCTGACCTGGCTTGGTTTCAAGCTGCTGGTGATCTGGTTGTTTCCCACTTTCATTGCCCCGCTGTTCAACCGTTTCACCCCACTGGAGCAACCTGATCTGCGTGACCGCATCCAGGCCCTGGCTCGGCGTTGCGACTTCCCGCTGGAAGGCCTGTACGTCATGGATGGCTCCCGGCGTTCGGCGCACGGCAATGCCTATTTCACCGGCTTTGGCCGGAACCGGCGCATCGTCTTTTTCGATACGCTGCTGTCGCGTCTGAATCCCGACGAAGTCGAAGCCGTGCTGGCCCACGAGCTCGGACACTTCAAGCACAAACATATCATCAGGCGCACCCTGTCCGGCGCCGTACTGGCCCTGATCTTCCTGCTGGCCCTGCACTGGCTGGCAGGCCAGATGTGGTTTTATACCGGGCTGGGCGTCATTCCACAGTTTGGCCGTCCCAACGATGGCCTGGCACTGATCCTGTTCTTCATGGCCATGCCCGTATTTACCTTCTGGCTGACGCCCCTGCTGGCCCGTCAGTCGCGCCGCGATGAATTCGAGGCCGACCGCTACGCCGTACAACAAAGCTCGGGACAAGCCTTGCAATCTGCCCTGGTCAAGCTTTACAAGGACAACGCAGCCACGCTGACGCCCGATCCGCTGCATTCAGGGTTCTACGACAGCCACCCCCCCGCCATGGCACGCATCCGGGCACTGACGCATGGCAGCTGAACCCGACATCATTGGCCAGGTCGTGGCCGCGCACGGTCGCCACTATGTGGTTGAACTGCCCGACGGCAGCCATCACCACTGCTTTCCCCGGGGCAAGCGTTCCCTCGCCGCCGTCGGCGATTTCGTCAATATTGCCTTTACCGGCCACGACGAAGGCATCATCGAACGCATCCTGCCCCGAAAGAACGTGCTGTTTCGCTCGGACGACATGCGCAGCAAACTGTTTGCCACCAATGTCGACCAATTGTTCATTGTGGTAGCAACCGAACCACCCTTTTCGGTTGACCTGGTCAGCCGGGCCCTGGTGGCCGCCTTTACTGCAGGGATTGCACCCGTCATCATCCTGAACAAGGCGGATATTGCCGAAGGCCTGGCCGCTGCCCGGCAACAGCTGGATTGGGTGGATGCCATTGGTGTGGAAGTCATCACGCTGAGCGCCATCGACACGGAGCACACAAAACACCAGCTGCTTGATCGTCTGGCCAACAAGACCACCCTGCTGCTGGGGCAAAGCGCCATGGGCAAGTCCACCATTCTCAACAGCCTGGTTCCCCATGCCCAGGCCACCACACAGGAACACTCGCGGGCCCTGGGGGCCGGTCGCCATACCACCACGACCACCCGCCTCTACCGTCTGCCCGAACATCAGGCCAGCCTGATTGATTCGCCCGGCTTTCAGACTTTCGGGTTGCATCATCTGGATGCCGATGACCTCATCACCGGATTTCCCGAATTTCTGTCAGGGGGGCACACCTGCCGCTTCTACAATTGCAGCCACCGCCACGAACCGGGCTGCGATGTCATCGCACGCCTTGAGCGAGGCGACATCGTGCCGCATCGCCATGCACTCTACAAACGGCTGCTGTCCGAGCAAGAACGCAAGACCCACTACTAAAACGCCTTGCCCTGCCCTGATGATTTCGGGAGCAGAAAACGTTGCTGCGGCACCGTGACACGGCCCCTTCATGCCGCGTGCCAGCCCGGCGACGACAGTGATCAGTCAGGGAAACAACACTTGACCGGATGATTGCGGGACCCGCTGATCCCGGCTTTCAGCAGCAGCCAGGAAACGGTAAAAGTTTCGTATCAGGGCGGCAGTGGCCCCCCAGATGAAATACGACTCCCAGGTCATGGAGTAATAATGCTGATCAGCGCCAATAATGGGCGCGCGGTGCAGCCTGTGCTTTTCGGGGTCCATCAGCACCGAAAGCGGCACCTCAAAGACCTCGGCCACCTCGCCCGGATCAGGCTGAATGGTAAAGCCCGGCCGCACCGCACCCACCACCGGCAGCATCGAGAAGCGCGTGGTGGTGATCAGACTGGGATGCGTGCCCATGAGCTCAATGTATTCCTGACTGATACCGATTTCTTCGTTGGTTTCGCGCAATGCTGCGGCGATGTCGCTTTCGTCAGCGGGCTCGATGCAGCCCCCGGGAAAACTGATCTGGCCGGCATGATCACTGAGGTGATCAGCCCGACGCGTGAAAATGACATGCACACCCTGCGGCCGCTGTACCAGCGGCATGAATACCGCAGCATGCCGCAAACCCTGAAGTGCCTGGGGATCAGTAGAAAAGGCATGGCGGAACAGGGGTTCTACCTGCCATGGTACCGGCCGCTGAAAGGCCTGCCGGATGAAATCGAGCTCCAGCACATGCGGTGCCAGCGATTTGGCACCGGGCTGCTTGATCTCGGGCTGGGATGCCGGATCAAACAGGAGTCGAGAAGATGGATCGGACGATTCGATCCTTTCTGATTTGGTCATGAATTCAACAAAAAAGCACCCCACCCGGGGTGCCTTTTTTGCATGACCTGATACGGATACGACTACAAGCAGTTAATCCTGTTGGGATTGCGCTGCATTCTTTTTGGTACCGCGAACCAGTTTTTCCTTGATGCGAGCGGCCTTGCCCGAGCGATTGCGCAGATAATAAAGTTTAGCACGACGCACATCACCACGGCGCTTGACGTCAATACTGGCGATTTGCGGGGAATAAAGCTGGAAGGTACGTTCCACCGCTTCGCCGGAAGAGATCTTGCGGACAATGAACGATGAGTTCAACCCGCGATTGCGGCGGGCAATGACTACCCCTTCAAAAGCCTGGATACGGCTGCGCGTGCCTTCCACGACGTTGACGTTGACACTGACGGTATCGCCGGGGCCAAATTCTGGCAGGGTACGATCCTGGGTAAGACGAGCAATTTCTTCCTGCTCGATAGTCTGGATGAGATTCACGGTTGGGCTCCTGTGCCATCGTAAGCTTCAGCACTTGTTGGAAAAAGGATGCAGGCAAGAAGATCTGAAAGGCTTCTTGCCAAAAATTGTGCAAGCCAGAGGATGGTCGAAACAAAGCACGTGATTATAGACGGAATCGGGAAAAATACCAACTGGCTGGACAGGCCTTGCCCGCTTTCCTAGAACCCGGCAGCCGCCCCTAACCACATCAGTACGGGCACACTGGCCCCCCACAGCACCACGGCAAAAATATCGGAAATGATGTCCTTGCGACTTGGACCGCCCTTGCTGGCGGAAGCCGCCGCCCGCTTCCACGCCCCGACGTGTTGGCCGCCATGCACATGAGCTTGTTGGTTATACAGCATACTGCTCCCCTTTTGTAGAGTCTGGATAATGAGATACAGCTATCTTTATATACAGTACTGTACAAAATACCAGCTTCTATGGCAAGCACAAAACCCTGAACACGATATGGCACCACTCGCCCACCATGCACAAAACTCCGACCACGGCAGGGCACCTACCTGTCCACCACGCACAAAGCCCCGAACTGCGGAACCGGCCAAGCCCGACTTTCTGTCCGCAGGACAGGGAGGGCGGGTCGGTGTCCGACTGGTCGGGGCGATCTGGAGAGACGTGACAGATCGGGGCTGTCTGGAGAGACGTGACAGATCGGGGCGATCTGAAGAGATACGACAGATCGGACCGGTCAGAAGATGTGCGACCGATCACCGCGATCTGGAAGTAGGCAACGGGATCAGACCTGATCAGCGATCAGGACGCGGCGTAATCCGCAAGTAAGGCCGCACAACC
>DATGUI010000155.1:0-3824 GCA_035301405.1 Burkholderiaceae bacterium | reverse complement strand
CATGAAGCAGCGCGGTGATGTCTGGCTGCTATGGCCGCGCCACGCGGGCAAGCCTTCTGCACGTTGATGATCATGGCTGATAACACGCAACCCATTGTCGTTTGCGGCACCGGTATAGCCGGACTGGCGACCGCGCTGGGTCTTGGGCGCGCTGGTTTTTCCGTCAGCGTGCTGGGCCAGCATGCGCCCGCTCCGGTCAATCCGGGCGAATCCTGGCACCCCCGGGTGTATGCGCTGTCGCCGTCGAGCAAGGCGTTTCTGGAATCCCTGGGCGTGTGGTCGCTCATGGATACGACGCGTATCATGCCGGTTGAATCCATGGAGGTCTATGGCGATGGCGACGGCAAAGTCACCTTGCATGCCTGGCATGATACCGCTGATGCCCTGGCATGGATTGTGGAGTCGGGCGAGATCGAGCGCGTGTTGCAACAAGCGGTCCAGGTTTATGGGTTGCCTTGGCATGTCGAGCGTTTTCGGCATCTTCACACGCATGAACTCATTACCGACAGCGGCAGACGTCTTCCCTATGCCTTGCTGGTGGGTGCCGATGGTGCGCAGTCCGACGTACGCCGTGCAGCCGGCATTGCGCACCATAGCCGTGCCTATGGCGACCGGGGTGTCGTCACCCACCTGACGGCTGATTACCCTCACCAGAACCAGGCACGGCAATGGTTTCTCGGTGACAACATCCTCGCCTTGCTGCCGCTGTCCGATACCTCGGCAGGGCCCCAGGTGTCCATGGTGTGGTCCATGCCCGACGACCGGGCCCGTGCGCTGCTCGCGTTGCCTGAGCCCGAACAGCACCGCCTGCTGGAAACACAGCTGCAAGCGGCCACCAATGGCTGTCTCGGGCACCTGGCCGTACGAAGCAAAGTCCTCGGATTTCCGCTCACTCTGGATAAGTCCTCCATGGTGGCATCGCATGTCGCCCTGGTCGGAGACGCCGCCCACCGGGTCCATCCGCTGGCCGGGCAGGGGCTCAACCTGGGTCTCGCTGATATCGCCACCCTGATTGATGTCCTCAAGACACGAGAGTCCTGGCGCAGTGTGGGAGATGCCCGCGTGCTGGGGCGCTACCGTCGCCAACGGGCCGAGCCTATTGAAGCCATGAGGCTGGCCACCCATGGGCTGTATCAGTTGTTCGCGGCTCCCGGTGCGCCCGCAGCCTGGCTGCGTAACCTGGGCATGCACGGCGTCAACCGGCTTCCCGTGATCAAGCGCCTGCTTATCCAAGGTGCCCGCTGAGCTTTACCAGTGGGCACTCAATACATTGTCATGACAAGGATGTTTTATGCGCCTCCCCAAGCAACTGGGTTTGGTTCTCATGCCAGCATTGGCTGCCTTTGTTCTGCAGGCGCCTGTTGCCCTGGCCGACACGGGCAATGATGCCTTTCAGCATGTTGCCGAATCCTTCAAAGCGCGTTTCGAGGGTGTGGAAGTGACGGGTGTCCGGAAAGCGCCCATGCCCCATCTCTACGAAGTACAGATCGGCATGGACATTGTCTATGTCGATGAAAATGTGGATTACGTGATCCAGGGGTCGGTTGTCGATGCCCACACTCGCGAGGATCTGACTGCCAAGCGTCTGCAGAAGCTGTCCGAAGTACCATTTGACACGCTGCCTCTGGAGCTTGCCGTCAAGCAGGTCAGGGGAAATGGCAGCCGTGAGCTGGCAATCTTTGAAGACCCCAATTGCCCCTATTGCAAACGGCTGCATCAGACACTCAAGGAGTTTGACGATGTCACGATCTACTCTTTTCTCTATCCCGTCCTTTCCGAAGATTCCGTGATCAAGGCCCGCGATGTCTGGTGTGCCGATGACCCGGCAAAGGCGTGGCAGGCGTGGATGATCAATGACGAGACACCACCTGCTGCAGAATGCGACAATAACCCCGTTGAAGCCGTGCTGGATCTGGGTCGGCAGCTCAGGGTGCGGGGCACACCAGCGATCTTGTTCGCTGACGGCCATCGTGTAAATGGTGCGGTGCCCGCCGAGCAGATTCAGGCTCGGCTGGATGCGCTGGTTGAAGAAGAATAATCAATAGGGAAAGGGCCGCTTCAGATCCGGAAGCGACCAGTTTCTGGCTTGGCTGTGTTGCCGAATCAAGCGTTGGTGCCAGGCACGTAGACCTGGCCGTCAAAAAGCAGGCGCGCCGTGCGGTAGAAGGAGCCTGAATCCGCCACCCACTCGCCTTCGCGCTCATTGACGTCGGCGCCGACCGTCAATATGCCCGATGGCATGCCCAGCCGGATGACATCATCGGCCGCGTAGGGTGACAGCACCTGGGATACCACTGTGCCCTGGATGCGGGCTGCCACAGCCGTACACAAGGAAGCCGTCAGGGGCAGGGCGCGGTGTGGCTGGCCGTTGGAAATCACGCGGGCGATGAGATCAATGTCTTCGACGGATACCGTCTCGCCAGACAGGGTCGGGTTGTCAGTGGGATCACGGACCACGGCAATGAACGGCACGATAGTGATGTGGCGGGCGCTTTCGATGTCTGGCGCAATGCCCATGGCCACCGAGGCATGAACGCGGATGTCATTGAGTTGCTTGAGGAGATCGGGCCGGGCTTCGAGTTCGTCGGGCAGTTCCAGGCCAGTCAGGCCAATATCGGCAGCGCGAACAAACACCACCGCGTTGGCGGCATCGACCATGGAGACCTCGAGCGTATCCATGCCGGGAACGTCAAGCTGATCGGTGACCTGACCGGTGGGCAGCAGCTTGCCTGTGGTGGCGCCACCCGGATCAATGAAGTCAAGCTGCACCGGAGAGCCGGTGCCACTGACGCCCGGAATGGCCAGATCACCCTGATAGAGCGCGCGGCCATCACGTGTCTGAAAAGTGCTGTGAATGATTTTCTTGGTGTTGGTGTTGTAGATGCGTACGGTGGTCTGTTCGCCGGTGGCGGGCACCAGGCCTTGGTCAATCGCAAAAGGGCCAACGGCAGAACTCATGTTGCCGCAGTTGCCGCGGTAATCAACATGGGCGTCCTTGACCATCACCTGGGCGAACGTGTAATCAACATCGGCATCGGGGTGGGCCGACGGAGCCACAATGCACACTTTGGATAAGGAGGAGACTCCACCGCCCATGCCGTCCAGTTGGCGGCCATAAGGGTCAGGGGTGCCCATGGCAGCCATGAACAGGGCTGGCCATTCGCTTTCATTTTCCGGAAGGTGAGCGCGCTGGACGACGAGCGCTTTACTGGTTCCGCCCCGCATGAAGGAGGCCGGTAGGGCTTGTTGAGTCACGGGTGTTCCTTTTCTGAGTTTGCAAATCGGATCAGGCAGGTGCGCGTGCTTTCCAGCTTTGGAGCGGGTTTGGCAGCATCTGCGGGACGCTGGCATGCCCCGATTAACTTAGTACAATAGCACCGTTTTGTTTATACCGTCCAAAATAAGGATAGCCATGACACCAATACCATCCCTAGAACAACTGGTGGTTGGCGATCGCACGGTAGGTTACGTGCCTATTCGCAATATTCCCGGTATTGATTCTCTACCCTTTTCGTTGCGTGTATTGCTCGAAAACCTCCTGCGCCAAGCGGCTTTGCAGGGCACAGATATCTCGGCCGAACTCGACTCGCTACTGCAGCGGCGAGCCGGGGACGGCATCACTTTCTACCCTGCCCGCGTGTTTGGTCAAGACATTCTGGGGCTGGTCATGCTGCTCGACATGGCTGCCATGCGTGAAGCAGTTGAAGATGCAGGTGGTGATGCCTCCCGGGTCGCTCCGCAGGTTCCCATCGACGTCATCATTGATCACTCCCTGCAGGTAGACAGCTGGGCCAACCCGGCCGCCGCAGAAATCAACCTGGCGC
>DATGUI010000154.1:0-5106 GCA_035301405.1 Burkholderiaceae bacterium | reverse complement strand
TGCCCAGACATCGTCAAGTACAAGCTCGTGCTCGAGCTTCTTTTCTGCCATGACGACACGCACTTTACGAACATAGGGACTGGTTAGGGAACCGATTAATTTCATGGCTACGATACTCAGTAACAAGCGAAAAAAGTATAGCAGCAACCCTCTCCGTTAACGTCATAATCTCCCGTAATCGGGGCAGTTTGCGCGTCAAACGCCTGAAAACTGTCGTTTATATGTGAAACCGGCGAGGTCGGAGTCAGGATTGCGCAGTGCTAAAATGCCGGCTGTTAATTCATGAAATGATAAAGGCTGATGGTATGCAACTGGGTTCTGATTTGAGCACACTGAACGCGCTCTCCCCGCTCGACGGGCGTTATGCGCGCCATGGGCAGGCACTGCGTGGCCTGTTGTCCGAGGCCGGGTTCATGGCTCACCGTGTTGAGGTAGAGATCGCCTGGCTCAAGGGGCTGGCCCGTGTGGGCTTGCCGGAGCTGCCTGCTTTTTCTGACGCAGCGCTGCGTGTGCTGGATACCTTGGTGGCAGAGTTTTCCGAGGCGGATGCGGCCCGCATCAAAGAAATCGAAGCGGTCACCAACCACGACGTCAAGGCAGTCGAGTACTGGCTTAAAGAACGCTTCTCGGAACACGATGAGCTGGCGCAGGCGGCCGAATTCATCCATTTTGCGTGCACCTCCGAAGACATCAATAATGTCTCGCATGCCCTCATGCTGTCCCGTGCCCGGGACCAGGTGCTCCAGCCCATGCTGGATGACATCATCCGCTCCCTGACCGCACAGGCCGACGGGTATGCTGATCAGCCGCTGCTGTCGCGTACACACGGTCAGCCGGCCAGTCCAACCACCATGGGCAAGGAGTTCGCCAACGTGGTGGCACGGCTGCAGCATTTGTCACGTGGTCTGCAGGCTGTCGAGCCGTTGGCCAAGCTCAACGGCGCCACGGGCAATTACAATGCACACCTGGCTGCCTACCCCGATGTGGATTGGCCGGCTGTTTCCGCCGGCATCCTGCACAGTCTGGGGCTCACGCAGAATCGCTGGACCATACAGATTGAGCCCCACGACTGGATGGCAGAGTATTTTGACGCCATGGCGCGGCTCAACACCGTCCTCATCGACTTCAACCGCGACATTTGGGGCTACATCGCGCTGGGTTACTTCCGCCAGCGTCTGAAAGAGGGCGAGGTGGGATCATCCACCATGCCACACAAGGTCAATCCTATTGATTTCGAAAATTCTGAAGGCAACCTGGGCCTGGCCAATGCTGTTTTACGGCATCTGTCCGAAAAGTTGCCTGTTTCCCGCTGGCAACGTGATCTTTCCGATTCCACGGTCTTGCGTAATCTGGGTACTGCCCTGGGGTATTGTGTGGTGGCCTATCAGTCGTGCTTGCGAGGCTTGGGCAAACTGGAGCTCAACACCCAGGCCATTGACGCCGATATCGATGCCTGCTGGGAAGTCCTGGCCGAACCGGTTCAGACGGTCATGCGCCGTTATGGTCTTCCCGAGCCCTACGAGCAGCTCAAGGCACTGACGCGCGGCAAGGGCATTACCCGCGACGCGCTGCAGGCATTCATCCAGGCGCTGGATCTTCCCACCGATGCCAGACAGCGTTTGCTGGCGCTCACGCCACGAAGCTACACAGGTCTGGCTGCCACGCTCGTTCGCCAGCTAGGCTCGGATACCAGGGAATAGTTCAATGCAGACCGAAACCTTCAATGTGGCAGGCATGTCCTGCCAGCACTGCGTCAAAAGTGTTACCCAAGCCCTGGCGCCGCTGCGTGGCGTTCAGGGTGTCAGCGTGTCACTGGCCGACAATCAGGTAACGATAACGTATGCACCGGCTGAAATCAGCCTGGAGCAATGTCGGCAGGCAGTGAGGGATATCGGGTTCGACACACCCTGAACACGATCAGCGTGAGCCGGCCGATGACTTGGCCGGATCATGCCTCAGGTGCCGCGCAAGGCCTTGACCAGATACGGATCAACGTCATCCTGGCGCAACAACCAGCTTTTATAGTCGGCAGGTACGTCTGCAATGGGCTGTCCGCGGTGCTTGCCAAACGGCATGCGGGTCGGGATGCGGGCGATCTCTGACAATTTCCAGAGATCTTCCCAAGTCTGCACGTTGGGGCAATGCGCAAGCAGAGCTTGCAGATTGTGCCGACAGTTTCTGACGTCAGCCATGGCAGAATGGGCGTGCTTCAGCCACTCGCGAGCCTGCACTCTGTGGGTATGGTAGAGGAGGGCACTTTGGCTGTGGCTGTCCAGGTCAGGGTAAATATGCCTGGCCAGGGCCAGGGTGCAGATGCGCCTGACATCCGGGCTTCCTGCCGCCTGCCAGTCGTAATCCACATTGTGGCCAATCAGATAGGCAACATCATCGGGCAGCCGGAAACTGGCACTAGGCGGACAGTCAGCCAGTTCTTCGTCATAGATATGGTGGGTAGCCAGTGCGCCCAGCCGGATAGGCATGTCTGGCTGATAGCGTTGTTCGAAGCTGTCCAGAACAGTCAGGTTTTCGGGGTTGTCGAGCTGAACCCATGCCGCTTCAATGATTTCTGGTATTTCGGCGCCAGTGGTTTCCGTGTCAAAGAGCAGCACAACGACATTCGTGTCAGGAAACAGGGATTCCGTCATCAGCCACAGCCTGCACTCGTGATGACATCTTGCTCATCGACGCGCAGGTTGATGCGCTGGGGGTTATATTCCATGGTGATCACGTTGTTGGGGCGCAGGGTTCTGACTGTCTTGGAACCACTGAGCTCCCTGGCTCGGGCTTCGACATCGCTGTTGATGGTCTCGCCGAGCAGCGCCTGGGCCGGGTCCGCGTCGCAGCGGTATTCCGGGTCGCCCGTGCTGCTCATTCCGGACAGGGTGTCATCAGACGCTTGGCTTGTTGATGGTTGTGTCACCGCGCTGGGTGTCTCTTCTGATTCGCGCGAGGGCGTTTCGGACAGGTCAACCGGGGTAGAGCATCCGACCAGCACGGCAGCAAATAGCGTAAACGGGATAGATAGCAGGGTCTTGTTCATGGCGTGACATTGACTGTTAACGCAAAAAAAGGGCGGTGGGCAGTTGCGCGCCATCCGCCCTGGCTAGTATCGTAACCGATACACTGGCTTTGTGGCCCGTTGCATGGGGCCCACCATCAATCCAGCATTTGCGTCACTCGTTTTTCGAGTTCCGGGTCTTCTTGCAAGGCTTGATTGATACCATTGAATTCGCCTACGCTCAGGCCTTCGTCTTCAACAGCATCAACCATTTTCTCGTCAGCTTCTCGGAAGATTTCTTCACGCTCTTCCTGACTGCTTGTGGCTTCTATCTTGGGGGTGTATTCCTGAGAAATAACTGCGACCTTTTGGGAGGCACTGATGAATTGCTCCAGTTGTTGGTCAGAGTAGGAGGCTGCTGGAGCACTGTCTACCGGAGGTTGCGTTTGGGCCGAATCCTGCTGAGCAGCAGCGGGGCCAAGCGACATTCCCAGGGCAATGACAGCAGATGACAGGACACTCAATACGCGTTTTTGCATGAAAACTCCTTGCTATAAATGGATGTTCTTCCCATAATGCCCAACTGTGCGGCAAGTGCAAGGCCAACTCATATTATTCTACGACTAGCGATAACTCGATGTAACATCAAATCGGCAAATAAGTTGACACAGGTGGGGTGCGTACGACATTGTTACGTCTTTTCTGTGGCCAGCTCACGGTAGCGTTTGCGCAGCACGGCCTCACGGGCCCTGTCGTATGCCAGGTTGAAAAAGAACGAATATGGCAAGAAAAACAGGATCAGGCCAATGTCAATGACAAACGCACGTATCCAGGTGGTGTTGATCCACCAGGCAATGAACGGCACGGCCATGATGATCAGGCCAATCTCGAACAGGCAGGCATGCAATATCCGTATTGCGATTCCGCGATGAAACTGCAGATGCTTCTGTGCCTGGTCGAACATCCAGTTGAACAACATGTTCCAGGTAATGGCCATGAATGAAATAATGGCGGACAGCACGCCCATGGCAGCCAGGGATTCGCCCGTTAGCCAGGCGGCCAGCGGTGTGGCAATGCCAATGGCAAGAATCTCGAACAGCACACCATGAAAGACACGTTCAAGCAGGCGACGTTCGTAAACCTTGATTTCTGCTTCAGGCATGGTTTGGAAGATTCTCGAAGGGGTGGACAAGACAGTAGCGGGATACGTGGCGGGAACCACCGGGGTTGCTAGAATGATGGCGGCATTGGCCATGATGGACTGCGACAGGTGAGGGGGCCTGACATCCATGAAAATACGTATCTTGTCTGATCTTCATATTGAGTTTCACCCGTTTGTGATTCCACCGCTTCCTGATGATGCACGCACGGTCCTGGTCCTGGCCGGGGATATTGGCGTGATTCACCGGAAAGATGAGCTCCATGGGTTCCTGCAGTGTGCCGCGGATCAGTTCCGGGCAGTGATTTATGTTATGGGCAACCACGAGTACTATGCCGGCGTGTGGCCAGATGCCCGCGAGACGCTGATCTCGGACGGGCTGCCCGATAATGTGCACGTGCTCGAGCAAGACTGGATTGACATCGATGGCGTGCAGTTTGCAGGCACAACGCTGTGGTCAGATTTTGAGAATGGTGATACGGCTGCCATGCAGGCAGCCCAGGTCATGAATGACTTTCATTATATTCGGGTTTCTGCTGATGACCATGATACCCCGCGTGCCCTGTTACCCGAAGACATTCTGGCTGACCACCGTCAGTCATTGCAATGGCTGGATCGCACGCTGACCCGGCTGCAGGCAAATGACAAGCCCGTTGTGGTGGTGACGCACCACGGCGTGTCCCAGCGTTCCATCCATGACGATTATGCCAACAGCCCGGTCAATGGCGCATTTCTGAGCGCCTGCGACTGGCTGTTTGCCAAGCACGTGCCGGCACTGGCTATCCATGGGCATGTCCACAACAGCTTTGATTACCGTCTGCCCGATGCATCGGGTGGACTGGGCACACGGGTCCTGGTGAATCCACGTGGTTATACTCGGCGTGATGACACACAAGAAACCCCATTGTTTGACCCCTTTCTGACGGTTGATATCCATGTCTGACACGTT
>DATGUI010000153.1:0-15371 GCA_035301405.1 Burkholderiaceae bacterium | reverse complement strand
AGTCTTGCCCTGACCGCATCCCCCAGCTGGAACTGGCCGTGGGCGAGGAAGTGACTGCACTGGTGCTGCGACATCTCGAGCCGCTGGATGCCCATGACCACGAGCAATTACTCGCTTTCGGGCAAGCCCACGATATCAGTTGGTGGCTGCAGCCCAAGGGCCCCGATTCGGCGCACCCATTGATACCCGGTGATGAAGAGCGGCTGTATTACCGCCTGCCGCAATACGGCCTCACCATGCATTACCGGCCTACCGATTTCACCCAGGTCAATCATCAGATCAATCAGAACCTGGTGGCCAGGGCGCTGAGCTTGCTGGATGTCCAGTCACACCATCGTGTGGCCGATCTGTTTTGCGGTCTGGGTAATTTCAGCCTGCCGCTGGCCACACAATGCCGCGAAGTCGTGGGTGTGGAAGGCGCCGAAACCCTGGTCCAGCGTGCAGACGAGCTCGCCCGGCGTCACGACCTCAACATGCGGACACGCTTTCTTGCACAGAATCTGTTTGAGGTGGATGCAGACTGGCTCAATGCACTGGATGGGTTTGATCGCATGCTCATCGACCCGCCCCGCGAAGGCGCGGTCGAACTGGCCAAGGCCTTGTCGTCACCCGACCTGCATCAGCGACCGGAACGCATCGTCATGGTGTCGTGCAATCCGGCCACGTTGGCCCGCGATGCGGGCATCCTGGTCAATGTAGGGGGTTATCGCCTGCGCAGCGCCGGTGTCATCAACATGTTTCCGCACACCAGCCACATTGAATCCATCGCCGTATTCGATGACGGCACCAGCGGCATGGCCTGATGCTCAGGCTTCATCCAGTATGCGTCGGGCCTGTCTGCGGACTTGCTCGGGCGCTGTTCCGCCCTCGTGGTTGCGGGCGGCCACGGAACCTTCCAGCGTCAAGACATCAAAGGCGTCGGCCTCGATGTCTGGATGAAAGGCCTGCAGATCGGACAGGGGCAGGTCGGACAGATCGCAGCCGCGTTCTTCGCAGGCGCGAACCGCCAGCGCCACGACTTCATGGGCATCCCGGAAGGGCACGCCTTTCTTGACCAGATAATCGGCCAGGTCCGTGGCAGTGGCAAAACCTTGCAAGGCAGCTGCGCGCATGGCGGGGGCATGGACTTCCACACCTGCCATCATGTCGATGAACAGGGTGAGGGTATCGCGCAAGGTGTCCGCGGCATCAAACAAGCCCTCCTTGTCTTCCTGGTTATCCTTGTTGTAGGCTAGGGGCTGCCCCTTCATGAGGGTAAGCAAGGCCATCAGGTGGCCATTGACCCGACCCGTCTTGCCGCGTGCCAGTTCGGGCACGTCGGGATTTTTCTTCTGTGGCATGATGGAACTGCCCGTGCAGAATCGATCAGCCAGGCTGATGAAACCCACGCGCGGGCTCATCCACAGGACCAGTTCTTCCGATAACCGGGACACATGCATCATGGCCAGCGCGGCTGCTGCACAAAACTCAATGGCAAAATCGCGGTCCGAGACGGCGTCCAGGGAGTTTTGACTGACCGAGTCAAAACCCAGCAGTTTGGCGACCTGCTGGCGATCAATGGGAAAAGACGTGCCAGCCAGGGCGGCGGCACCCAGTGGCAGCTGATTGACCCGCTTGCGGCAATCCTGCAGCCGGGCCAGATCGCGGCCAAACATTTCGGCATAGGCCAGCATGTGGTGGCCGAAGGTCACGGGCTGAGCCACCTGCAGATGGGTAAAGCCGGGAAGAATGGTGTCGGCATGCGCCATGGCCACTTCTGCCAGACGCTGGCGCAATTGTTGCAGCAGCTCGCAGGCCGTGTCGATTTCTTCCCGCAGCCACAGGCGGATGTCGGTAGCGACCTGATCATTGCGTGAGCGCCCGGTATGCAGGCGCTTGCCGGCATCGCCAATGAGCTCGACCAGACGTTTCTCGATATTGAGATGCACATCTTCGAGATCCAGCGACCATTCGAACCGGTTGTCGGCAATTTCCTCCCGGATGGTGTCCATGCCATCCCGGATGGCTGCCAGATCTTCGTTGCTCAGAATGCCGATGGTGGCGAGCATTTCCGCATGTGCCAGGGACCCGGCGATATCAAACGGGGCCAGGCGCTTGTCAAAGTCGACCGAAGCGGTGTAGCGCTTCACCAGCTCGGTCACGGGTTCGGAGAAGCGGGCAGACCAGGCTTGGGACTTGTTGTCGAACTGGTTGGTGGAAGCAGGGTGATCGGACATAATGACGGGATAAATTGAGAGGCTGGTAAAGGAGCGAACAAGAAAAGCATCAGTATAAACTTGTACAATGCCCCGGGGCAGAATCATCGAATGGCTAAACAATGAAATGCATCACGGCAATTATCAAACCCTTCAAGCTTGATGAGGTGCGCGAAGCCTTGTCAGAGATCGGCATCAGCGGGCTCACCATTACCGAGGTCAAGGGCTTTGGCCGGCAAAAGGGGCACACTGAGCTGTATCGGGGTGCCGAGTATGTGGTGGACTTTCTGCCCAAGATAAAGCTGGAGGTCGTGGCCCCGGCAGCGCTGGTTGAAGATCTGATCGATATCATCATCAAGTCGGCCTTTACCGGCAAGATTGGCGACGGAAAGATATTTGTGTCTCCTGTGGAACAAGTCATTCGCATCCGCACTGGCGAGAGCGGCATTGACGCACTCTAGCCATCACTGACGGCTGTCGCGCAGTATGGAAAAGGTACGTATTTCAAAGTTGATGGCGCAACGGGGCATGTGCTCACGCCGCGAGGCCGACGCCTATATCGAGCGCGGCTGGGTCAGCGTGGATGGCACCAGGGTGACCGAGCTGGGCACCAAGGCGTATCCCGATCAGCGCATCACGCTGGACCGGCAAGCCCGGCGGCAGCAGTCGCAGCGTGCCACCATCATCCTGAACAAGCCCGTGGGTTATGTTTCGCATCGCGCCGACAAGGCCTATCGGCCGGCGGCGACATTGATTACTCGTGATCGACTCTACCGCCCGCGGCAGGCGACCCAGCCCTTTCATCCCGATCACCTGCGCGGACTGGCTCCGGCCGGTCGCCTGGACATTGATTCCCAGGGGCTGCTGGTGCTGACCCAGGATGGTCGCATTGCCCGCCAGCTGATTGAT
The DNA here is from genome assembly GCA_035301405.1 of Burkholderiaceae bacterium. Taxonomy (GTDB): domain Bacteria; phylum Pseudomonadota; class Gammaproteobacteria; order Burkholderiales; family Burkholderiaceae_B; genus JAJYRX01. The sequence goes on along the minus strand of DATGUI010000153.1, from coordinate 12,267 downwards.
GCGCACAGTGATATCGAACGTGAATATCTGGTGCGGGTGCAAGGCAAGCTGTCCGATAACGGGCTGGCACGCCTTAATCATGGGCTGTCGCTGGATGGACAGCCGCTCAAGCCTGCCAGGGTAACCTGGCAGAACAACGACCAATTGCGCTTTGTCCTGACCGAAGGGAAAAAGCGGCAGATACGGCGAATGTGCGAACTCGTGGGGCTCAAGGTGGTGGGACTGAAGCGTGTGCGAATCGGACGCATCGTGCTGGGCGATCTGCCTGAAGGCCGGTGGCGCTATCTGCGCTCAGGTGAACGGTTTTAGCGTGTCGGTCACAATGGCATGACAGCCCCAATCCAGCAACTGGCGGGCCCGGTCCGCGTCATTGACTGTCCACACGACAAGCGTATGGCCAGCCCGCAGGATATCAGTGACCACTTCCCGGGAAGCCAGCTTGTCGTCCAGATTGATACCTAGGCAATCCAGCGCCCGGGCACGCCGGGCCCAGTCCGCAGGCAGATGGCCTTCAATCAACAGGGCGCGCGGCAGTTCAGGGGCAGCCATGCGGGCCGATGCCAGGGCCTGCTCCGAAAACGATGACAGCAATGGCGGCAATGATGCAGTGGCCCACAAGGTTTGGGCATGCCTGGCCACCACCGCACCCGTATGCGCCTCCAGGCCGCTTGATGGCTTGATCTCTATATTGCTGTGCATATGATGCGCAATGCTGAAGGCAGCAATTGAAGACAGGGTCGGAATGGGCTCGCCCGCCCACTGCCTGCCGTGCCAGCTGCCAGCATCCAGGGCCGAGAGTTGTGCAAGACTGGACGTGGCCGCCACCCCCTGGCCGTTGGTTGTGCGGTTCACGGTGTCGTCATGCAGCAGTATCGGGATATCATCGGCGCTGAGCTTGACATCGTATTCGGCCATGCGATAGCCATGCGCATGGCCCGTCCGAAAGGCAGCCAGGGTGTTTTCCGGTGCCAGCACGCCGGCACCCCGATGCGCAATACAGCGCGGCCAGGGCCAGCCCGAATGATTGACAGGTGGATTCGTTGCAGGCAGGGAATGGGACTTTGTCATGACAGCATCAATTTGATGGCAGGGGTGGTTGGTGCTCACTTGATGGTAAACTTCTGCAACGCTAGAACCGGTGGCGACCCACGCCACGGTCGCACCCAAACCAGCGCTCAACAGTAGGTTGTTTGTTCATGTTTGATTTTATACGCTCCCACCAGCGTCTCATGCAGTTTCTGTTGTTGGTGTTTATTGTTCCGTCGTTTGCTCTCATTGGGGTAAGCGGCTACAGCAGCTATGTGTCGGGCGACCACGACCTCGTCAAGATAGGCCGTTCGGCCATCACCCAGCAGGAATTCGACAACGCCCTTTCCGAACAGTTGCGCCAGATGCAGCAAAACAGCCCTGGCACTTTTGACCCGGACATCATGGATGACCCCGGTGTGCGTGAAGCACTCCTTGAAAGCCTGATCAACCACCGCCTGGTGGCCCTGCTGGCTTCACGAGAGCACTTCAATGTCTCCGATGCCGCGCTGCGGCGCTCCATTGCGGCCATTCCCGACATGCAGGTGCAGGGCCAGTTTTCTCCGGAGCGCTACAACGAGGTATTGGCTTCAGCCGGGCTGACCACCCGACAGTTTGAACAAAGCCAGCGGGCCGAGCTGGCGATTGGGCGCGTGCTGAATCCGGTGGTGGAAACCACCAGCATCCCCTCGACTGTAGTGGCCTATCTGGGTCAGGCATTGTCCGAGCAGCGCTCCGTACAGCGTGCCGTATTGGATGTTTCGGACTTTATCGATACCGTATCGGCATCTGATGACGACATCCAGCGCTGGTACGACAGCAACAAGGCGCAACTGGAGATTCCCGAGCAGGTCAGCATCGACTATATCTTGCTCGATGAAGACACGGTCATGGCCAGCTTGCCCGAACTCACCGAGCAAGATCTCCGTGATCACTACGAACAGAACCTGTCCAGCTTCACCAATCCGGCCCGCGCCAATCTCAGTCACATCCAGATCAACGTGGCAGCCGGTGCCACCCAGGACGAACGCGACGCGGCGCGCGACAAGGCCCAAGAGCTTCTCGATACACTGAAAGACAGCCCCGATGCCGAAACCTTTGGCGAGATGGCCAGGGAACACTCCGAAGATGCCGGTACGCGCAGCAGTGGCGGTGAGCTGGGCTGGATACGCCAGGGAAGTTGGCCAGCCAGTCTGGACAAAGCTGTTTTTTCGCTCGACAAGGGCGAGCTCTCCAGCGTCATTGACGGCCCTGGCGGCTACCACATCTTTTACGTGAATGACATCGAAGACGAACAGGTCGAATCCTTTGAGTCGGTCAGGGCCGACGTCGAAGAAGACATTCAACATCAGTTGGGTGCCGAGCGTTTTGCTGATGTTGCCACCCGCCTTACCAGCCTGGTTTACGATCATCCCGAAAGCCTGGATCCGGTTGCCCAGGCGTTGAGCCTGGATGTCCTGTCGGCCGATGGCGTTGGCCGGGATCGCCTCCTGGCCGATTACGAGTCCGATGGCGACAAGCCAGCCGTGGATTCTGATCACGCTGATATTCTCGACGATCCGCGTGTGCGACGAACCGTCTATTCCTCCCAGGTCTTGTCACAGGGTCACAACTCGGGGGTGATTGAAATTTCTCCCGACACCATGCTCGCGGTCAATGTGCGCGAGCATCACGATGCCCGCATCCCGCCGCTGGAACAGGTGACGGATTTCATCCGCGAGACGCTCATCCAGGAAAAGGCGCATCGTCTGGCCGTTGAACGCGGCCAGGATATGCTGGCGCAACTGCAGGCAGGCACCGAGTCCGATACACTTCAAGCCGACGCATCGGAAGACGAGACGTCCGAGTCTGACGAGACGATTGAAGTTACCCGGGACGACACCGATGCAGACGACGCGGCCGCCCGGATACCCAAGTTCGAAGATGCCATTGTTGCCAGCCGGCTGAATCCTTCGGGAATCCAGGCGGATGCGCTGGATGCTGCCCTGCGTCTGACGCCTGACGATCTACCCGCTTACACAGGCGTGGAGTCGGGTTCGGGTTTTATACTGATGCACGTGGATGCTGTTGATCAGGACGAGCCCGATACTGGTGTGCTGGACAGCATTGCTGCTGACATTGGTCGCATGTGGGGCGAGGCCGAACAGCAGGCCGTGCTTCGGGCCATGGCAAGCCAGGAGGAAGTCAAGCGCTTGCCCGAGGCTGACAAGGCCATCAACAGTCGCGACAACGACTAGAGAGGGGCTCAGCCCTTGACGCGCACAATTTTCTGAATTTGGGGAATATGCCGTATGGCCCGGATGACCTGGGCCAGATGGTTGCGGCTGTCAACCTGAAGCGTAACGTGCAGCAGCGCTGCTGATGCGACTTCATCCTGCATGGACAGATGAATGATGTTGGAGTTGACCGCTGAAATTTCGGCTGCCAGCCTGCCCAGCACCCCACGCTCGTTGATGGTGGTGATATCCAGACGTGTAGCAAAGTGGCGAGCGGTATTGGCTGCCCACATGACTGGCACCCAGCGTTCGGGTTCGCGCGCCTGTTGTCGCTGGGCCTGGGCGCATTCCTGCATGTGCACGACCAGCCCGTGTCCAAACCGGATGCCACCGATAATGGCATCGCCTGGCAATGGGCCGCAGCAGGTGGCCAACTGAACCGCCTGGCCTTCGTTGCCATGGATCTGGATGGGCGCATTGCGGTTGGCCGTGATTTCGTCCACAGCGGCAGCGGTGGTGGCCACGATGGGATTGTCCGGAGCAAAGCGACGTGCCACCACGGCGGCCAGCCGTTTCCCCAGACCGATATCAGCCAGGATTTCTTCACGTGACTGGGCCCCCGAGCTTTTTGCAAGCTTGTCCCAGGTGGGATCATCGACACTGGGATGGGGCAAGCCAAGCTGGTCAAATGCCTGATTGAGCAGACGCTCGCCAAAGGCAATGGATTCTTCCGACTTGACCGTACGCAGGTAATGGCGGATTTCCGAGCGGGCACGACCCGTGCGGACGTGATTCAGCCATTTGGCGCTGGGTCTGGCGGCCGGAGACGTGATGACTTCAATGGCGTCTCCGCTCTTGAGCTCGGTGCGCAGGGGGACAAAGTCGCCATTGATGCGCGCAGCAACGGTCTGATTGCCTACATCGGTATGAATGGCGTAGGCAAAGTCAATGGGGGTGGCCCCGCGCGGCAGTGACAGGATCTTGCCCTTGGGGGTAAAGACATACACGGCATCGGGGAAGAGATCGACCTTGACATGTTCAAGGAATTCGCCCGAGTCGCCCGTCTGGCTCTGGATATCCAGCAGGGACTGCAGCCACTGGTGCGTCTGTTTTTGCAGATCATTGAGGGTGACGTCGTCGTCTTTGTAAAGCCAGTGAGAGGCCACGCCTTCTTCGGCGACACGATCCATTTCGCGGGTGCGAAACTGGAATTCAACCGGCGTGCCGTAAGGGCCGACGACGGTGGTGTGCAAGGACTGATATCCATTCAGCTTGGGAATGGCAATGTAATCCTTGAACTTGCCGGGCACGGGCCGATACAGCTGGTGCAGCGTACCCAGGGCCAGATAGCATTCGGGCAGGGTATGAACCACCACGCGGAAGCCGTAGATGTCGAGTACTTCGGAAAAGCTCTTTTTCTGGGCCTGCATCTTCTTGTAGATGCCGTACAGGGATTTCTCGCGGCCGGAAATATCGGCTTCAATGCCCGCTGCGGGCATGGCCGCCTGGGCGGCGTCGTGAATTTTGCCAAGCACCTCGCGGCGATTGCCCCGGGCAGACATCATGGCCTTGTGCAAGACATGATAGCGGTTGGGGTACATGGCCTCGAAACAGAGGTCTTGCAGCTCGCGGTACAAGGCATTCAGCCCCAGCCGATGCGCAATGGGGGTATAGATGTCCATGGTTTCGCGGGCGACGCGCCGGCGCTTTTCGGGACCGACGGCACCCAGCGTGCGCATATTGTGCAGCCGGTCAGCCAGTTTGATCAGGATGACACGGACATCTCGTGCCATGGCCAGCAGCATCTTGCGAAAGCTTTCCGCCTGCTGCTCGGCCTTGGTGGCAAATTCAAGTCGTTCGAGCTTGGAAACCCCATCGACGATTTCTGCCACGTCGGCGCCAAACAGTTCAATGATTTCCTGCTTGGAGACGTCCTGATCTTCGATGACATCGTGAAGCAGGGCGGCACACAGCGAATCCGCATCCAGTTTCCAGCCTGCGCAGATTTCGGTGACGGCAATGGGGTGGGTGATATAGGGTTCGCCTGTGGCACGGAATTGCCCCAGGTGGGCGTCGTCGGCAAATCGCCATGCCCGCTGGACGCGCTCGACATCGTCCTGATCCAGGTATTGCGTGATCAGGCCCAGCAAGGGGGCCAGCGTGGCGACCGTGGGGTCCGGGGTGGCTGTGGGTGCGTGGGCGGAAGTGCCGTTTGCTGCCCTTGTGCTGGCACCGGCAGCTCGACGACGCAGTCGCGGCCCCTTCTTCAGGGCTGCAATCAGGCCTGATGAGGCGTCGCGAAAACCAGTGAATGCCATAAGCCCGCCAGCAACAAGATCAGGTTGGCACCTTGCGCAGCATTTCAATGCCGGTCAATCCGGAGGCGACCTCGCGCAGTGCGGTGACGGCAGGCTTGTTGCGGGTTTCCATGCGCGGTTCGTGCCCCTGTGCCAGTTCGCGTGCCCGGTAGGTGGCCACCAGGGTCATGTTGAAGCGGTTGGGGATTTGCTGGATGCAATCTTCGACGGTAATACGTGCCATGCGAGAATACCTGTGTAGGAAAACTAGGGTTACCCCTATTTTATGCCGAGTTGAGAAAACAGATTCCGATGCGTGATCGCCTGGTTGTGATAGCGCAGGCGTGCGGTGGATATGATCTGGAAAAGTTGTTGTTTGGCGTCGCTAAATTCTTGATTAATAATAACATATTCACATTCCGACGCATGGGAAAGCTCATTTCCGGCTGCCAGCAACCGACGCGTGATGACGTCGGGTTCATCCTGGCCACGCAATTCAAGGCGTGTCTTGAGCGCCTCGATGGAAGGCGGCAGTATGAAAATGCCGATGGCTTCGGGGTAGTGTTTGCGGATCTGCCGGGCGCCTTGCCAGTCGATTTCCAGTATGACATCGCGACCGGCACGGATGGCCTCATCAACGCGGTCACGCGGAGAGCCATAATAATTGCCGTGTACCTCGGCCCACTCCAGCAACGCATTGCTGTCGCGCAGCGTCTGGAAGGTGTCTACACTGATGAACCGGTAATGCTGGTTGTCGGCTTCGCCCGGGCGGGGCGGGCGCGTCGTGCACGATATGGACAGCACGATGTCGGGGTCCATTTCGAGCACGGCATTGACGAGACTGGACTTGCCTGCACCACTGGGCGCAACCACCATGAAAACATTACCACTATGATGCTGAAGCAGGGACATGAGCTGAAAAATCCAGGGTTGCAATGACTGGCGTGTGATCCGAGGGTTGCGTGTTGCGGCGGGGCGCCTTGTCGATGGTACAGGCCGTGCACCATGGCATCAACGCATTGGAGAGCAGAATATGGTCAATCCGGAGCCCGGCATTGCGACGGAAGGCCAGGCGACGGTAATCCCACCAGGTGTAGGATTTCTCTTCCTGCTCAAAGGCGCGGAAGGAATCAGCAAGACCCAGATCCAGCAGCGCCTGCAGGGCGGCTCGTTCGGGTTCGGATACCAGTACCTTGCCTTCCCAGGCGGCCGGGTCGTGCACGTCTTCATCGCGAGGAGCGACATTGAAGTCACCCAGAATGGCCAGACGCGGGTATCGCACGAGTTCGGCTTCAAGATAGCCACGCAGCGCCTCGTACCAGGCCAGCTTGTACGGGTATTTGTCTGAATCGGTGGATTCACCGTTGGGGCAATAGGCACAGATGACGCGAATGTCGCCAATGGGGCTGGGCAGGGTACTGGCAATCAGGCGTTGCTGGGGGTCATCAAACCCCGGTATGTTGCGTTGCTCGTCCGTGCCTTGCTGACGGCTGACAATGGCCACACCGTTGTAGGTTTTCTGGCCGGCCCAGTTGGCTTCGTAACCCGCCTCGCGGAACTGGTCGATGGGAAAGCGGTCGTCTGTCTGCTTGAGTTCCTGCAGACACAGGGCATCGACCGGGTTGTCGGCAAGCCAGTCCAGAACCTGCGGAAGACGCACATTGAGAGAATTGATATTCCAGGTAGCTAATTTCATGTCCAGATCATACCGTTTATTTTGTCGCGGCTGTCGGCACACCATCATGCGCTTGCTCTCCAATCGCTCTCTCAAAAAGCGTCAGACAAGGGTAAGCGCTTGACTATACTGGATTTTTTCACAGTCCTGTGGTACTCTTATAGAAGAGTCGGGGCAGCAACGCCCCTTTTTTCAATTACCGTCGGAGTTATCATTCATGGCCACCAAACGCCCCACCCGCAGACGTCAGCCTTTTGTGATCGAGCCCCTTGACTGGGTTGCTCCAGAAGACGCCCGTGATGAGTCCGAGAAATCCGAAAAGCGGCTGAAGCAGGAAAGCAGCAGTTCTGAAAGCGCCGACTAGTCAGTCTGGCTGCCGGGTGCTGGCATGGGTCAGCCCATCATTGTGCCAGGCAAAATATGCAGGCAAATCGGGGCAGTGTCCGTCAGGATGCTGCCCCGATTTGCGTTGGCTTGCACAAGCCAAGACATGCTGGCCGGGGCGCGTTATCATTGACCCATACCAGCCCTGCCGGGCACACAGGGGTGCCGGGCGTCCTCAGGAGATCAATCATGTCAGACATAGTTGTTGCAGGTGCGTACCGCACTGCCGTGGGCAGTTTTGGAAAAAGCCTCAAAGATGTCCCTCCCTCCCGGTTGGGCGCCACCGTTTTGCAGGCCTTGCTCGAGCGCACGGGCGTAGAGCCCGGTCGGGTCGGCCATGTGGTGTTTGGCCATGTTGTCAACACCGAGCCACGTGACATGTACCTGTCACGGGTTGCGACGCTGGATGCCGGCCTGCCCGACACCACGCCCGCCTTCAACGTCAACCGCCTGTGCGGCTCCGGACTGCAGGCCATCGTGTCGGCGGCTCAGGCCATTCAGCTGGGCGATACGGATGTCGCCATTGGGGCCGGGGCCGAAAACATGAGTCGTGCACCCTATCTCGCCCAGGGACAGCGCTGGGGCTCGCGCATGGGCGACAGCCGGCTCATCGACATGATGCTTGGCGCGCTGGCCGATCCATTCGACAATGTTCACATGGGTATTACCGCTGAAAACGTGGCCGAGCGTTACGGCATCAGCCGCGAAGAACAGGATGCACTCGCCCTGTCTTCTCACCAGCGTGCCCAGCAGGCCATCCAGGAAGGCCGCTTCAAGGACCAGATCGTTCCCGTGACGCTCAAGTCCCGGCGCGGAGAATCCGTCTTTGACACCGACGAGCACGTGCGTCTCGATGCATCGGCTGATGACTTCTCCAAATTGCGCCCTGTTTTCAAGAAGGAAGCGGGCACGGTCACTGCCGGCAACGCCTCGGGCATCAATGATGGCGCTGCGGCCGTCATGCTCATGAGTTCAAGCGCTGCCACGGAACTGGGTGTGACGCCCATGGCCCGTCTGGTCGCCTATGGCCATGCGGGTGTCGAACCCCTCTACATGGGGATAGGCCCGGTACCCGCCACCCGCAATGCCCTGGAAAAGGCCGGTCTCACCATCGACCAGATGGATGTCATCGAGTCCAACGAAGCCTTTGCCGGCCAGGCCTGTGCCGTGAGCAAAGAGCTCGGCATGGATGCTGCGCGTGTCAACCCCAATGGCAGCGGTATCAGCCTGGGGCATCCCATTGGCGCAACGGGTGCCATCATTACTGTCAAGGCTCTGCATGAGCTGCAGCGCATTCAGGGTCGTTACGCGCTGGTGACCATGTGCATCGGTGGCGGGCAGGGCATTGCAGCCATATTCGAACGGATCTGAGGTCCTCCTGCCTTGACGTTCACCCCCATGGACGAGCCTTCACTCTCCGAAGAAGATGGCGTACGGTATCTGCACTTTGGCTCGCCCTGGGTTCAGGGCGCCATGCAGATCCGGCGCCCCGATCATCTCGTACTGGAATACACCCGCCAGATGATGGCATGGGCGCTGTTTGTCGAGCCCACGGCTGACGACCGCTTTGCCAATCTGGGACTGGGTGCGGCTGCCGTGGTTCGCTATCTGCTGGCACACACGCCGGTTTCAGTCGATACGGTTGAACGCAATCCCCAGGTCACGGCTGCTTGCCAGGCGTGGTTCCGGTTTCAGCCCTCGGCGCGGGCCACCGTCATTCACGAAGACGCCTCGCAGTGGGTCGACCGCCCCGAAAACCACGGGCAATATCGGGTATTGCTGGTGGATCTCTATGATTCTGCGGCACAAGGACCCGTGTGCGATACGCCTGAATTCTATCGTGGCTGTCACGATGTCCTGACGGCCGATGGGCTCATGGTTGTCAATCTGTTTGGCAACCACCCCAGCTACGAACACAATCTGCACACCATCAACCAGGCATTTTCTGACCGGGTTGCCGTGCTGCCGCCCAGTCGTGCAGGCAACCGGATTGTTCTGGCCTTTCGTCCGGGTGCGCTGCAGGCGGCCACGGCGGCCAGCGTTCTGGCACAGGCCGACAAACTATCGCAGACGTTTGGATATCCGGCTCACAAATGGGCGCGCAGTTGCCTGACGCAACTTCAAAACGGCAATCAGGCTCCTGAAATGCGCTAAACTGCGGCGGGCAGGAACCCTCCTGCTGCACCAGATCAATCTACCAAGGAGCGATGGATGTTATTTACTCATGCTACACGACTGGCCCTGGGTTCGGTGGCGTTGGCTGGCCTGCTTGTACAGGCACCGGTGCTGGCACAATCCGTGGCTGTCACGTCTATTGTCGAGCATCCGGCACTGGATGCCATCAAGGAGGGCGTAGAGCAAACGCTGGCAGATAATGGTTATACGGCTGACAGCGGATTGAAATGGCAGTTCCAGACAGCGCAGGGCAATACCGCCATCGCCACCCAGATTGCCCGCAAGTATGTGGGTGACAAGCCTGACGTCATCGTGGCCATCGCCACCCCTTCCGCCCAGGCGGTCGTTTCTGCCACCAAGTCCATTCCCGTGGTCTATTCGGCCGTTACCGATCCGGTCGCCGCGCAACTGGTTGAGTCCCTGGAGCCCAGCGGCACCAACGTCACCGGCGTGTCTGATGCCCTGGCGCTGGACAAGCAGATTGAGCTGATCAAGCAGGTGGTGCCCGACGCCAAGCGGGTAGGCATGGTCTACAACCCGGGTGAAGCCAACTCGGTGGTAGTGGTTGAACGCATGCGCGAACTGCTGCCTGATGCAGACATGAGCCTGGTGGAAGCCACTGCCGCGCGCACTGTCGATGTCGGCGCCGCTGCACGCAGCCTGGTTGGCAAGGTGGATGTCATTTACACCAACACGGACAACAATGTCGTCTCGGCATACGAGTCCCTGGTCAAGGTGGGCAATGATGCCGAAATACCCCTTATTGCCTCTGACACCGACAGCGTTCCACGTGGTGCCATTGCCGCGCTCAGCGTCAACTATCACGATCTGGGCCTGCAGACCGGCGACATGGTCGTGCGTATCCTGAAAGGGGAAAAGCCTGGCGACATTGCCTCGGAGACCGGTCAGAAAGTCGAGCTGCACCTGAATCGCTCTGCCGCTTCAAAACAGGGTGTCACGCTCAGCGAAGAATTGCTGGACTCCGCCACCAAGGTCGTCGACTGAACAGATTGAACGCAACACCGGCCTGACCGACCATGTCAATTTATTCCTTGTGGGGTGCGCTCGAAATCGGCCTGATCTTCGGGCTGGTTGCGTTGAGCGTACTCATATCATTTCGCATCCTGCGTTTTCCTGATCTGACCGTGGACGGCAGCTTCCCCTTGGGGGGTGCCGTTGCCGCCACGCTGATCAGTGCAGGATGGGATCCCTTCACCGCCACCTTGTCGGCGACCCTGGCGGGCGGCCTGGCCGGTGCCGTCACGGGCTGGCTCAATGTTCGCCTGCGCATCATGGATCTGCTTGCCAGCATCCTCATGATGATTGCCCTGTATTCGATCAACCTGCGAGTGATGGGGCGGCCCAACGTACCGCTCATTACCGAGCCCACGGTCTTTTCCATCCTGCAGCCTGATTTTCTAGATGATTACGTTGCGCGGCCCCTGTTGCTGCTGGTGGTGATTATCGCGGCCAAGCTGTTGCTCGACTGGTACTTTTCCACCCAGACCGGCCTGGCCATGCGGGCCACCGGATCCAACCCGCGCATGGCACGCTCACAGGGCGTGCCCACGGGCGCCATGGTGTTGCTGGGCATGGCCATTTCCAATGCCCTGTGTGCCCTGGCTGGCGCCCTGTTTGCCCAGTCTCAGGGGGGAGCCGATATTTCCATGGGCATCGGCACCATTGTCATCGGTCTGGCAGCAGTCATTGTGGGCGAAAGCATCATGCCCTCACGGCGCCTCATCATCACGACGCTGGCGGTCATCATTGGTGCAGTCCTGTACCGGTTTTTCATTGCGCTGGCGCTGAATGCAGACTTCGTCGGGCTCAAGGCACAAGACCTCAATCTCGTCACGGCAGTCCTGGTGACGGTGGCGCTGGTGCTGCCCCTTCTCAAGCAGCGCCTGCGCGGCAAGGCGAGGGCCTGATCCATGTTGTCGGTCAAGGATATCCGTGTCACGTTCAATGCCGGCACACCTATTGAAACCCGTGCCTTGCGCGGCCTGTCACTGACCATTCCCGGCGGCCAGTTCGTGACGGTCATTGGCTCCAACGGCGCGGGCAAATCCACGCTTCTCAATGCCATATCCGGTGACCAGGACATTGATGCCGGCAGCATCGAAATCGATGCAACGGATGTCACCAGCCAGCCGGTATGGGAGCGTGCCGCACGCGTGGCACGTGTGTTTCAGGATCCGCTTGCCGGTACCTGCGAAGACCTCACCATCGAAGAAAACATGGCCCTTGCAGCGGGTCGCGGACTGCGGCGTGGGCTTGGCCGGGCCGTGCAGCCTGCCATGCGTACTGACTTTCAGGACCGGCTGGCCACGCTGGGCCTGGGGCTGGAAAACCGTCTCACCGACCGTATCGGACTGCTGTCCGGCGGGCAGCGTCAGGCGGTCAGCCTGCTCATGGCCTCATTGCGTCCATCACGAATCCTGTTGCTGGATGAACACACTGCTGCGCTTGATCCCCGTACCGCCGCCTTTGTGCT
>DATGUI010000152.1:0-4267 GCA_035301405.1 Burkholderiaceae bacterium | reverse complement strand
TGACACCAGCGTAGACCAGATAACCGGCCAGCGCAGCCGTGCCGATAAACCACTGGGCTTCCTGCTGGCTGGTCCAGGTGGTCAGCGTGTTGGCCGTCAGTATGCCCAGGATGATGAAGATGGCCAGCGCCAGCCAGCGGGTAATGTGGCGGGGATAGCGTTCGGTGACCTGAAACATCGGAATCACCTGAAAGCTGATGCCGATAATCAACAGCCCTACCCAGCCGAGCAGGCCCCAGCTGGCGTGCAGGTCGGTCAGCATGCGGGGCAGTGGCAGCGCCATTGCCATGCTGCCGGCCAGTGTGGCGCCCAGAAGAATGGTCACCAGCAACGAGACCAGTGACAGCCTGACTGCCAGCACAATGGTTGGTGCGCCGGGCAGCATTGTCTTCCTGTGGGCCCAGATGCCGCCGATAACAGCCACGGCAAGCCAGCCCAGCCCCAGCCCAAGCAGCACCACGGCCATGCCGAACAGACTGGGTGTGACGAACAGGAAAGCACCGGCCAGGACCAGGGTGCCCAGATTGATCAGCACATGAACGGCAGTGGCCGTCAGAGGGGTAGCCAGCGCCCGGGTGCCCGTGGCAACGGGCAGTATCTGCAGCATGGCCCCAGCCATGACGTTGGCCAGTACGCCGATGACGAAAAGATGAGTCAGGGCCAGTACGGTACCGTTCCAGCGTGACCCCAGGGCAGAAGGGCCCGCCCACAACAACACTGCCGCAGCCAGCAGGGCAAACAGCGGGGCAGTGAGCATGAATCGCAAGGGGACATGGAGGCGGGGCGAAGCGTCAAAAGAGAGGGCGCGTTGCATGAAAACCGTGAGGCAGGGGTTTAATCTTGGCGCACAACCAGATGGCGGAAAAGCGGACGCAAGGTCTGCAGGAGCGATTCTGAAAATCGATGGCCGGAAGCCGTCGCGTTCAGTGATTCGTCGCTGCAGCCTTCGGTGCGGAACGCCTGTAGCGCATATGTGTGCACGCCCATTTTAGCCAACATGCCAGCAAGTTCGCTGATGGCCTTGTCTGACAGCAGGGTGCTGTGGACCGTTGTGCGGCATTCGTAATCAATGCCGCTGTCGAGCAGGAGTTGCAGGCTTTGCCAGGCAGCGAAATGGCTGCCGCGCCGTTGGGTGATGGCATCGTAACCCGAAGGCAGCGCCTTGACATCGAATCCCACCCAATCCAGCAGGGGCAATACGGATTCCAGGCGGCGGGGATAGGCCCCGCCGGTGTGCAGACCCGTGTCAAATCCCATGGCCCTGACGTCGCGCAGGGCGTGTTCCAGGTCCCTGTCCATGGTCGGTTCACCCCCACTGAAGACCACGGCATCCAGCAGGCCGTGACGCCGTTCGAGAAGGTTCAATACATCGCCCCACGCCACGGGGCTGTGGGGCAAGCGGGGTTGGAAATGGGGGTTGTGACAATAGCCACAACGCCAGGGGCAGCCCTGCACAAAAATGACAGCAGCCAGTTTGCCTGGGTAGTCGCTGGCGCTGAAGGGGGTGATCCCCCCAACCTTGAAGGCATTAGCCATTGAGGCCCGCCCGGGCTTCCCGGAAGAAACGGCGTTCGTGGAATTCGCCCTTTTTTCCCGTGTTGAAGGACGACACCGGACGGTGATAGCCCATGACACGGGTCCAGACTTCGCAGCGCTGGCGCTCGTGCTCGGCCAGGGTGGGCACGGCTGTGGTGCCGGTTGTGGCGTCAGCTGGGAAAGCGCTGGAAACATTCGGGTCTTCGGAGACGTGGGATGAGGCAGTGAGGGACATGATAATGGCTCCTTGTGTGCAAGCAATGGGTAAAACAAAAGAGTGTCCGGCGTCAGGCCGCCTGGCGGGCTTTGTCATCGAGTCGTTCCTGGTCGCAACGCGGACAGAACTCATGGTGCCCGCTCAGATAGCCGTGAATCGGACAGATGGAAAACGTCGGGGTAATGGTGATATAGGGAAGATGGAAATGACTGAGTGCCCGTTGAACCAGGCGGCGGCACGCCTCGGCACTGGACAGGGCTTCGGACATGTAAAGGTGCAGCACGGTGCCGCCGGTGTAGCGCGTCTGGAGATCATTCTGGCGTTCCAGGGCGTCGAAGGGATCGTCGGTAAAGCCCACGGGCAACTGGGACGAGTTGGTGTAGTAAGGCATGTCGTCGGTGCCCGCCTGCAGGATATCCGGATAGCGCTTGCGGTCTTCCCGGGCAAACCGATAAGTGGTGCCTTCTGCGGGCGTGGCCTCCAGGTTGTAGAGATGGCCGGTTTCTTCCTGGAAGCGGGTGATTCGTGTGCGAATGTGGTCCAGCAGCCGCAGGGCGAATGCATGGCCCCACTCGGACGTGATGTCGTGCGCATCGCCTGTAAAGTTGCGTATCATCTCGTTGATGCCATTGACGCCCAGGGTGGAGAAATGATTGCGCAGGGTGCCCAGATAGCGGCGGCTATAGGGGTAGAGGCCATCATCCATCAGTGTCTGGATAACCGTGCGTTTGCGCTCCAGACTGTTCTTGCCCATGTCGAGCAGGGCATCCAGTCGCGCCAGCAGAGCCGTCTCATCACCCGCATGAAGGTAGCCAAGTCGGGCGCAGTTGACGGTCACCACACCAAGCGAGCCGGTTTGTTCGGCCGAACCGAACAGCCCGTTGCCGCGTTTGAGGAGTTCGCGCAGATCCAGCTGCAGCCGGCAGCACATGGAGCGGATCATGTTGGGCTCCAGATCCGAGTTGATGAAGTTCTGAAAGTAAGGCAGGCCGTACTTGGCTGTCATGTCAAACAGCAGATTGGCGTTGGGGCTGTGCCAGTCGAAGTCACGCGTGATGTTGTAGGTGGGAATCGGAAAGGTGAAGGCCCGGCCCATGGCATCGCCCTGCATCATGATTTCGATGTAGGCACGGTTGATCAGGTCCATCTCTGCCTGCAGATCGCCATATGTGAAGGCGGCTGCCTGGCCGCCAATAACGGGTACCTGGTCGCGCAAGTCTTCCGGACAGACCCAGTCGAACGTCAGGTTGGTGAAAGGCGTTTGCGTACCCCACCGCGAGGGGGCGTTAAGGTTGTAGATCAGCTCCTGCATGCACTGGCGCACCTGTTCGTAGCCCATGTTGTCCTGACGGACAAACGGTGCCATGTAGGTGTCGAATGAGCTGAAGGCCTGGGCGCCTGCCCATTCATTTTGCATGGTGCCCAGAAAATTGACGATCTGGCCCACGGCACTGGACATGTGGCGGGGCGGGGCGGATTCGACCTTGCCGGGAATGCCGTTGAGGCCTTCGTGCAGCAGGGTGCGCAGGGACCAGCCGGCGCAGTAACCCGCCAGCATGTCCAGATCATGAATGTGGAGATCACCTTGCCGGTGCGCCTGCCCGACATCGGCATCGTAGACCTGGTCCAGCCAGTAATTGGCAATGACCTTGCCTGACACGTTGAGAATCAGGCCGCCCAGCGAGTACCCCTGGTTGGCATTGGCGTTGACACGCCAGTCCTGGCGCTCAAGATATTCGTCAACTGACGTGCGAACATCAATTTGTGTCATGACAGCACTCTCTACAATATATAGTGTTTTTCAGATAAGAATCACTATATATTGTGTAAAGGAGGCTGTCTATCGAATTTTCCGCCTGCTTGATTCCGGTCAAGGATGTGGGAAAAGGGCGGGCAGGGCAGTGCGATGCCGGAGTGCAATGCTCCGGCTTCAGGTGGGGCTGGCCTTTGGTTGCGTTGGCCTCAGGTTGTGCTGAGCTGGCCTGCCCACTCTTGAACGACGGACCAGATGGCAGACGGGGAATCAACGATGGCATCAGCCTGCCAGCCTTGCAGCACGGCGGTTTCCGAACCGCAATAGCCGTAGGCGGCCACCACAGTTGTCATGCCGGCAGCCTTGCCGGCCATGATGTCGCGCTCGTCGTCGCCTATGTAGATACACTGCGCCGGCGAAATGGCTGCTTCCCTGGCGGCGTGCAGCAGGGAAGCCGGGTTGGGCTTGAGGTGGCCGGTGGTGTCGCCACCAACCAGGACTTTGCACGTGTCGGCAATGCCCAGATGCTGGACCTGCGGGGTGGCCAGATATTCGGCCTTGTTGGTGACAATGCCCCATTCCATGTCTGCCTGCAGGATGGCATCCAGCAATTCGCGCATGCCATCAAACAGCCGGGTATGGGTGGTCATGCCTTTCTCGTAGTCGATCAGAAACTGTTGCCGAGTCCGATCGTATTCCGGATCGGTGGTTTCCATGCCCAGCGCTGCCTTGAGCATGCCGCGGGCACCGTAGGAGGACCA
>DATGUI010000151.1:0-8601 GCA_035301405.1 Burkholderiaceae bacterium | reverse complement strand
TCGCCGTGGTTTCCATTCGCAAGCAATACGCCGGACACGCCAAGCGCATCATGTTTGGCATATGGAGCATATTGCGACAATTCATGTACACCAAGTTCATTATTGTGGTGGATGATGACATTGATGTCCGGGACTGGAAAGAAGTCGTCTGGGCCATGACCACCCGTATGGATCCTGTCAGAGATACCATCCTGGCTGACAATACACCCATTGATTATCTGGACTTCGCCTCGCCCGTATCGGGTCTGGGTGGCAAGATGGGGCTGGATGCCACCAACAAGTGGCCTGGAGAAACCCAAAGGGAATGGGGTCGGCCCATCACCATGGACGATGCCGTCAGGCAACGGGTAGACAATATGTGGAACGATCTGGGCCTGTGATGGCCCGGGTACGATGACAGGGAAAAGAATCAGTCTGACGGAGACAGCAGATCATGCTGAGGCCCTGATTTTTCGGCGGACCGGCTTGTTGCCGCGCGCCAGGCCAGCACACCCAATATGCCCAGTGGCCAGATGAGGCGGGCACGACCACGGAAGCATGCGCCGACCAGGGAGCCGGCACTGCCAAGCAGGTAGGGATAGCGACGCCACATGGATACGGCAGGCATGATGAGGCTGGCCGCACTGAATGAGGACGAACCCGAGCCTGCCACACTGTGCCACAGGCCACGGGCCGTCAGACCCCGCCGGACACGCTGCACACTGCCAATGGCCTGCTGTCGCTCCAGCTGGGCACGCAGGCGCAGGCGTTCAATCTGCAAGCGCCGTTGAATGGATGAAGAACTGGAATCAGACATAATGGGCATCAGCCGGATTTGTGCGCTCCGCCACCAGCGGGATCATGGTCAGTGGCATTGCGCATGCTTTCGAGTATGGTCAGGTCGTTTTTCAGTTCCTGGAGCGTAACGGAGAAGGGACTGCCGACCTGCGCCATGATTCTGCGCAGACCCCACACACACCCCAGCCCGAATGCCAGGTAGATGACAGCCAGAAAAAACAGTGCCGGGTAGCGTGCGTCACTTGGCCACACCAGCAACGCAAACGCCACGGTAAATACAAGCAGCGCCAGCAACAGGAAAACACCCGCCCCGATCAGCCAGGCAAGCAGCGTCACGAGCTGTGACTTGTGCTCGGCAGCCTCCAGTGAAAACAGCTCGATTCGCGTGCGGACAATGGCGACCAGGACGGCCGCCGTGTCAGTCAGGGATTGCTTTAGTGCCACAGGCAGATTCCTTGGCTCCGCTAGGAGAACAACGTGCCTTACTGGCGGGAGATAAGCATGCCGATGACCAGGCCTGCCAACCCGGCAGCACCAATGGCCTGCCACGGGCGTTCGTGGATGTACTCGTTGGCTGCGCAGGCGGCCTCCTTGCCGTGCGCATAGAGGGCGTCGTGCGTTTCTGACAGCCCGTCGCGGGTGCGAGACAGGGACCGCATTGCCTGCTCACGCAGTTGTGTGGCCTTCTCTCCGGAAGCGTCGGCGGCTTCACGGAGCAGCTTTTCGGCGTCGTCCAGGCTGTCGCGCAGGGAATCGAGAAAATCCTGCTCGGCTTTCTTGAGTTTGGATTGAGCGGCCATATTGAATCTCCGGTTAAAAAGTCAGGTAACTCATGCTACCCCAATCTGTCCTTGTTGCCATTACAGAACGTGACAGTCTTTTAAACAAGTATGGGTCGCGTCCACACGCATCGCCATCGTGTTCATGATGCAGTTTAAGCGTCTTTTTGCTGGGTACCAAATATTCTGTCTCCGGCATCGCCAAGACCCGGCACGATGTAGGCATTTTCATCCAGATGACTGTCTATGGACGCTGTATAAATGTCAACGTCCGGATGGCTGGCCTCGACCTGGCGTATGCCCTCGGGGGCGGCCACCAGCACCAGCGCACGGATATGGCGGCAGCCCGCCCGCTTCAGCAGGTCAATCGTGGCCACCATGGAGCCGCCCGTCGCCAGCATGGGATCGATGATCAGGGCCAGACGCTGATCCAGCTCACCAGCCAGGCGCTCGAGGTAAGTGCGTGCCTGCAGCGTTCGCTCGTCGCGCTGAATGCCCACGACACTGACCTTGGCCCCCGGGATGAGGGTCAGCACCCCATCGAGCATGCCCAGGCCCGCACGCAGGATCGGCACGACGGTAATCTTTTTCCCAGCAATTTTTTCCGTTTCCACGGGCCCGCACCAACCCTCTGCAGAGCTTGATTCGAGAGGAAGATCGCGTGAGGCCTCATAGGCCAGCAAGGTGGCGATTTCCTGGGACATTTCACGGAAATTCTTGGTGCTGAGATCTGCGCGGCGCATCAGGCCGAGCTTGTGCCGTATCAAGGGATGGCGAACTTCATGTATGGGCATGCATTTTCCAGTAGAAGGAACAAGGAGGAGAGAGGAACGAGCGTGTCAGCGGGTAGACAACCATTGCACCAGTGCATCCTCGAACGGGCGGGCGGCAACGGCGTTGTCATGGTTGACCATGCTGACAAGAATATAACGTTTTCCGCTTTCCCCCTGAACATAGCCCGCCAGCGCCCGCGCGTCGCGCAGTGTTCCTGTTTTCAGGTGTGCCCGCCCGTGGGCGCTGCCATTGCGCAAGCGACGGCGGACCGTTCCGTCTACACCCGATATGGCCATGGAGGACATGAACTCGGGCATGATGGGAGAACGCCACGCATGGGCGAGCATGCCTGCCAGGCCGCGCGCGGTCAGGCGGCTGGTACGCGACAGCCCCGAACCGTTCTCGATTGACCATCCGGAGGTGTCAATGCCGTTTTGGCCAAGCAGCCCGAGGATGGCACGTGCACCCGCTTCCGGTGTGGCACGCGGTCCGTGAGTCTTGGCCGCTATGCCAAGCAGAAGGTGGCGCGCCATCACGTTGTTGCTCAGCTTGTTGATGCGCCGGATGATATTGGCCAGCGAATCGGACTGATGCCACACCAGCTCTGTCGCCGTCGCAGGAACGGCCCCTTCGGCGATATTGCGCGCCAGCGTGCCACCGAGCTCGCGCCACAACATGCGAAACACGGCAGAGAAATATTCGGGCTGTGACAAGGCCAGACGCCAGACGCTGAACGCTCCACATGAGCCGGTTGCCTCACCCGAGACATTGATGACCACGCCATTTTCCTGTTGCTGAACATTCACGCCCACGCCCCCGGGACTTCCCTGGCAGGTGCCATCACGCCATTGGGGCCGACCCGACACACGGACTCCGGGCACCGAAGGGTCAACAACGGGTACCCACACCTTGTTGGCGGGATCCGGATACACGAAAACCCTGAAGGCGCCCAGCCCCACCATCATGGCATCGGGACTGGCATTGTAGGGACGGTCACCCGAGGCATCGAAGGCCGCAGGATCAATGCTGACCGACCCAAACACGGACCGGTCGACCACGACACTCGTCAGGTTCTTGACACCCCGCATGCGTAACTCGCGAAGCATGTTCCAGAGATCGGCAACGGTCAGCAAGGGGTCCCCACCCGCCTTGACATACAGCGGGCCCGACAGGGTGCCTTGGGCATCCGTGCGTCCACCGCCTTCAGCCAGAAACGCGGTACGCCACCGGTACTCGGGGCCCAGCGTATGCAGTCCTGCCCAGGTTGTCACGATCTTCATGACAGATGCCGGATTGCGTGGTTGGCTGTCATTGAGTGAAAACAACGCCTTGCCGTCTGCTTCCTGAACAGCCAGAGACAATGCGGACTGTGGCAGGCCCGTTGCCCGCCAGGCTGCCTGCAGCTCGTCAGGCAACGCTGTCTGTGCAGCCGTGGCGGCTGCCCAACTCCATAATATGGCGATCAGTAACAGGCGTGCCCTGGACACAGCCATTACCCAGTTCCATATCGGCATCCAGGCTGATTGCATGCACCGCTCCCGGGATAAAAAGCTTCAGCATACCCAAAGTTGGCCGTTGTGTGCTTAAAATAATGGCGCCCTCATCCATCCGACCCCGCCCCGACCATTGATCGCTGTGAGCCCTCTGCAACTATCCCGGTTTGACTACCACCTGCCTGAAGACCTGATTGCACAAGAACCCGTTGCAGACCGCAAGGGGAGCCGGCTGCTGCATCTGGACGCGGCAGGAAAACTGCATGATCTGCAGTTCACTGATTTTGTTTCTCTGCTCAAACCGGGCGATCTGCTGGTTTTCAATGACACCCGGGTGATCAAGGCCCGGCTGACCGGCCGGAAAGCGAGTGGAGGCAAGCTCGAAGTCCTGGTTGAACGGATTATTGATGAGCATCGCGCACTGGCGCATATTCGGAGCAGTCGCGCGCCGCGTCCCGGCACCCGGATCCTGCTGGCCGACGACCAGATAACCGCCATGGTTACCGGGCGGCAGCAGGAGCTGTTTCAGCTGGAATTTGACCGGCCCGTCCTTCCTGCCCTGGAAGCCTGCGGCACCATCCCCCTGCCCCCATATATCACCCGCCCGGCAGCAACGCACGACGAACAGCGTTATCAGACCGTGTACGCCAGGCAACCCGGTGCTGTGGCAGCGCCCACAGCCGGCCTGCATTTTGACGAAACCATGCTGGCGCAACTGGACCCACTTTCCGTGCAACACGCGTTTGTTACCCTGCATGTCGGCGCGGGAACCTTCCAGCCGGTGCGCGAGGCCAACATTCAGGACCACACCATGCATGCCGAATGGTATGAGGTTCCGCCGCACACGCTGGAGTCCGTCCGGGCAGCCCGCCAGCGGGGAGCTCGGGTCATTGCCATCGGCACCACCTCGGCGCGCGCGCTGGAATCTGCCGCACTCCAGCTGGAGCAAGCTTCGGACAACCCGGACACAGTCAATACCGGCCTGCGGGGCGATACCCGGCTATTCATCACACCCGGCTACACATTTCGATGGGTAGACGCCATGCTCACCAACTTCCACTTGCCGCAGTCCACCTTATTGATGATGGTGTCGGCGCTGGCCGGAATGGAGCCGATCCGGCAGGCCTACGCACACGCCGTTGCGGGCCGTTACCGGTTCTTCAGCTACGGCGATGCCATGTTCATTGAACCTCCTTCCACCCCTTCTTGATATCAGTTTGATATGCCAGGCTTGAATTTTGCACTGACGGCAACGGATGGAAACGCCCGTCGCGGTACGCTTCAACTCAATCACGGAACCGTGGAAACCCCGGTATTCATGCCCGTGGGCACTTACGGGACTGTCAAGGCCATGCTGCCCGACGAGCTCAACACCCTGGGGGCCCAGATCGTGCTGGGCAACACCTTCCACCTGTGGCTGCGACCGGGGCCCGACATCATTCAGCAGCACGGTGGCCTGCACGGTTTCATGCAATGGCCCGGCCCCATACTCACCGACTCCGGCGGGTTTCAGGTTTTCAGCTTGCAGGGGTTGCGAAAAATCACGGAAGAAGGAGTGCAGTTTGCATCGCCCCTTGACGGGCAGCGGTTGTTTCTGACTCCCGAGAAATCCATGGAAATCCAGGCCGCCCTGAATGCCGACATTGCCATGGTTTTTGACGAGTGCACGCCCTATCTCATCAATGACCGGCCCGCCACAATTGACGAGGCCGCGGCATCCATGCGCATGTCACTGCGCTGGGCTGCCCGGTCCAGACAGGCTCAGAAACGTCTGGAAAGCCCCAATGCCCAGTTTGGTATCGTGCAGGGAGGCATGTTTGAATCCCTGCGCGACGAGTCGGTGGCAGGATTGATTGACACTGGCTTCGAGGGTTATGCCATTGGGGGCCTGTCAGTGGGAGAACCCAAGGAAGACATGATGCGCATCCTCACGCACACCACACCGCGCCTGCCGCGTGAAGCACCCCGCTATCTGATGGGCGTCGGCACACCCGAAGACCTGGTCGCCGGGGTGGCTGCCGGCATTGACATGTTTGACTGCGTGATGCCCACACGCAATGCGCGCAATGGCTGGCTGTTTACCCGCCATGGCGATATCAAGATACGCAATGCCCGTTATCGGGCAGACACCCGACCCCTGGACGAGACGTGCACGTGCCTGACCTGCCGCCAGTATTCCCGTGCCTATCTTCATCACCTGCAACGTACACGGGAAATCACCGGCGCACGACTGAACACCATACACAACCTGCACTATTACCTTGGCCTGATGGACGAAATGCGGACGGCCATCGAGGCAAGTCGCTTTGACATCTGGCGCACACAGTTTCACGACGACCGGGCGCAGGGCGTAAGCTGATCAATATCTCGCTACAATACCCTGCTAAATACAATTTCTCCCTCCTTTCTTCCGACACTATATTCAGGAGCTCTTGATGGCTATTTCCGACACTCTGACGGTCATGACGGCACAGGCGGCCGACGGTACGGCGTCCCTGATGGGCATGCTTCCCATCATCTTGATGTTTGTCGTGCTGTATTTCCTGATGATACGGCCCCAGATGAAGCGCCAAAAAGAACACCGCAACCTGGTTGCAGCACTGGCCAAGGGCGATGAGGTCATTACTGCAGGCGGATTGCTGGGCAAGGTCACCAAGGTCAGCGACAACTACGTCACCATCGAGATCAGCACCGTTGGCGACCAGCCCGTTGAAACCCTCTTGCAACGCAATTCGGTAACCAACGTTCTGCCAAAGGGCACGATCAAAAGTCTGTAAAACCTGTTTATCCGGCGTTGCCCCGTGCCTTGTCGCGTGGCCGCGCGCATTTACCGCGCTGAACTCTCATGAATCGCTACCCTCTCTGGAAGTACCTCACCGTTCTGGCTGCGCTGCTGATCGGCATTCTTTACACCTTGCCCAACTTCTTTGGCGAGTCGCCGGCCGTACAGGTGGCGGGTGCCAAGGCCAGCGTACGAATCGAACCGGCTTTGCTGGATCAGGTGGAAAACACCCTGACCTCCGAGGGCATCTCGACCACAGGCGGATTCTATGAGCAAAATGGCCCGGTTGGCACCATCAAGGTAAGGTTTGACAGCACGGACGAGCAACTGCGAGCAAAAGACATCATCGAGCAATCACTTAATGATGACCCTGAATCGCCTGACTACACCGTTGCACTCAATCTGCTTCCCGCAGCACCAAACTGGATGTCGGCCATAGGTGCAGAGCCCATGCATCTGGGACTGGACTTGCGCGGTGGCGTGCATTTTCTGCTGCAGGTAGACATGCGCGGTGCGCTGACAGGGCGCTACGACACCATGACAGGCGAGTTCCGCAACATTCTGCGTGATGCCGGCATTCAGGATGCCGGCATCGAGCGCAGCGACCTGTCCGTCGTGGCCGCATTCGACTCAGAAACGGATAGGGACGACGCCCACACAGCCTTGCGTCGCGCCCTGCCCGACATGACCTTCAGCACCAGCCACAGTGGCGGGCAGTACCTGCTTTCTGCGGTCATGTCTGATGCGACCGTCACACAGGTCCAGACCAACGCGCTCAAGCAAAACATTACCACCCTGCACAACCGCATCAACGAACTGGGCGTTGCCGAACCGGTCATTCAGCAACAAGGGGCTGACCGCATCATTGTGCAACTGCCCGGCGTCCAGGATGTCGCCAAGGCCAAGGAAATCCTTGGTCGCACGGCCACACTGGAAATCCGCATGGTTGACGACTCGCCGTCAGCCCAGTCTGCCCTGAACTCCGGCAAGGTCCCCTTTGGACTCGAACGCTATGAAGACACCGACGGGCGCCCGTTGCTGCTGCGACGTCAGGTCATCCTTACGGGTGAAAACCTCCAGGATGCCCAGCCCGGCCGCGACCAGCAGACTCAGCAACCCACCGTCAACTTGACCCTGGACTCCAAGGGCGCCCGTATCTTCCGGGATGTCACGCGCAACAACATCAACAAGCGCATGGCCATTGTGCTGTTTGAAGACGGCAAGGGGCAGGTGGTGACGGCACCCGTCATCCGCTCCGAAATCCCCGGGGGTCAGGTACAGATCAGCGGCAGCATGAACGCACAGGAAGCTGCTGATGTCGCCCTGTTGCTGCGCGCGGGCTCGCTGGCTGCCCCCATGAGCATCATCGAAGAGCGCACCATTGGCCCCAGCCTGGGTGCTGACAACATCAAGAAAGGCTTCAACTCGACCTTGTACGGGTTTATCGCCCTGGCTGCCTTCATCATTATCTATTATCAGCTGTTTGGCGTCTTCTCGACGCTGGGCCTGTCATTCAACATCTTGCTGCTGCTGGCCATCTTGTCCATGCTGCAGGCGACGCTCACGCTGCCCGGCATCGCGGCACTGGCGCTAACTTTGGGGATGGCCATTGACGCCAACGTCCTGATCAATGAACGCATCCGGGAAGAACTCCGCGCCGGCCAGCCACCCCAGCAGGCCATTCATCTGGGCTTTGACCGTGCCTGGGCCACCATCATGGACTCCAACCTGACCAGCCTCATTGCCGGTGTTGCCCTCCTTGCCTTTGGCTCCGGCCCGGTACGGGGCTTTGCCGTCGTCCATACCATCGGCATCCTCACGTCCATGTTCTCGTCCGTGGTGGGCGTACGTTCCCTGGCCAACCTGTGGTATGGGCGCAAACGTCGTCTCAAGCACATCTCCATCGGCCAGATCTGGAAACCGGAGCAGACCCGATGATCCGGTCCCCTGCTGCACGCACCACCCTCGGCACCCACACCAGGTAATCACCATGGAA
>DATGUI010000150.1:0-13654 GCA_035301405.1 Burkholderiaceae bacterium | reverse complement strand
GACCCACTCCCCCGTGGCCAGGTCCAGCGCACGATTCTTTTGCGGACCAAAGCCGGGCCAGTCGTCTGTCTGCACCACCCTGGCGCCCTTGTCGCGTGCAATCTCGCAAGTGCTGTCGGTGCTGCCTGAATCCACAACAATCCACTCGTCGGCAAACGCAACGCTATCGAGGCAGGCGGCAATATTGTCTGCCTCGTTGAGGGTAATGATGATGACGGACAGCGTCGGGCTGTCCGGATCGGCAGTCTGTGCAGGTTGCTTCATGGTGTCATGTCGTTCAGCCAGCGGTAATAATGGGCTTCAGTCGCATCAACCATGGCCTGTGTCGTGAATCGGCCTGATTCATGGTAGAACTCACGGCCGGCCTGGCCCATGCTCTGACGCAGCGCCGGGTCATCCACCAGTTGATGGATGGCGGTGGCCAGTGCCTGACGGTCGTCCAGTGGCACCAGAAAGCCGCTTTCGCCTGGTAGCAAGGTCTCGGATACACCACCAACATCTGTCGCCACTACCGGCAAACCTGCCGCCGCGGCCTCGATGAAGACCCGACCCAGCGCCTCTTGCCGTGTTGCCAGGGCAAAGATATCAAAGTCAGCCAGGAGATCTGGCGCATCATGGCGTTCCCCCAGAAGATGAACTTGCCGTGTCAGGCCCAGATCCGCCACATGCGACTGCAACTGGTCGAACAGAGGTTGGCCCCCGCCAACGATGACAAGGTGGACCCGGGTACGCTGGTGCAGCAAAGGCTGCATGGCATCAATCAACTCATGGTGCCCCTTGGGGCGTCTCAGCACACCAACCGAACCCACGATGACCGCATCGTCAGCAAGGCCCAATTCGCTGCGCAGCTTGCCCGACCGGCTGACTACGGGGGGCTCGACGGCACTGTAGACAGTGGCCACATGGCCGGCAGGCACCCGCCGATCCAGCAATTGCTGGCGGACGTGATCGCTGCATGTCAGGACGCGATGCGGGATGCCAGTGTAGGACACGAGGGAGTTGGGGCGCCGCGCCAGATGCCGTGAACGGACAATCAGGGGGACACGGGCAAGGCGGCCGGCCATGCCCGCCAGCATGGTGTCCCGGCGGCTATGCGTATTCAGGATATCGGGCCTCAACTGCCGGAAAAGGCGCTGCAGGCGGAACAGGCCGCGCCAGTAATTCAGGGTGCCATCCATGAGCAAGGTGTGTACGGCGAAGCCGTCATCTAGCAAGCGCGCTGCCAGCTCGGCCTGTGGCTGACAGACGGCCTCCAGATGGTGTCCCCGGGCTCGCATGGCGAGCATTTGATGATGGATGTCGCGTTCCTGGCCGCCGAAACTGGTCGCAGCCTCGCTGTGAACAATGCGTAACGGGTGTCGGTCGTTATCCGCAGCCATGGAAGTCGTCGTCAGGTGTAACGGATTTCCAGTCCGTCGGCATCCAGCCATTGCTGCAGCTGGCTGAGCATGGTGTCGGCCATGCGGACGCGCCATTCTTCACCCAGCCTGACGGCACAGGTATAGTCCTGTCGTTGCAGACAGACTTCCACCGGTACGCCTGTCACGCCATTTTCCGGTTCGGCACGATAGGGATTGAGCATTTGTCGCAGCCGTGTGGTGTCCACTTCGTCGGGCAGGGTCAGACGCAGGCAGCGGGCGCGTTCTTCGCGTGCAAGCTGCAAGTCGTAGACGGCCTCGGCGGTGATTCGCAGGCCACCCGAGTAATCGTCGTGGCTGACACGTCCGTGAATGATGACCAGCCGGTCTTCCTGCAATCGCTGTCGATGCGCTTCAAAAAGCTCGTTGAAGACGGCGACTTCAAGCTGGGCGCTGCCATCGGATAGCACGGCATAAAGCATGCGGCCCCTTCTCGTGCGGGCAATGCGAACCGAATCCAGTATGCCGGCAAACCATTGCAATTCGCGAGAAGGTGACAGCCGCGCCAGCGGGGTGGGCGCAAAGCGGCGGACTTCGTCTCGCCAGAAATCAAACAGATGGCCACTGAAGAAAAAGCCCATGGCGGCCTTTTCTTCGGTCAGCAGGGTCTGCAGGTCCCAGGCTGGCACCTTGGCCAGCTCGCCAGCCACAATGGCATCGGAGCTGTCTTCAAACAGCGAGACCTGATTGACGTTGCGCTGCGCCTGTTCGGCAGCTTCAAGGGCTTGCGGAACCGTGGCCAGCAAGGCCGCACGATTGTCTTCCAGCGTATCAAAGGCACCCGCCCGGATCAGGGCTTCGATGGTGCGCCGGTTGACGGCGTGGCGATCAATGCGCTGACAGAAATCAAACAGGCTTGCGAAGGGGCCGCCGGCTTCGCGGGCAGCAATGATGGCCGCAATGGCCCCCTGCCCCGTCCCCTTGATGGCGCCCAGACCGTAGCGGATGGTTTCGGGTGGCTTGCCTGTCTGATTGGCAGCATCACGGACGGGTTCAAACCGGTAGCCCGAGTGATTGACATCGGGCGGCAAGACAGTGACGCCATTATCGAGGCAATCCTGCCAGAAGACCTGCACCTTGTCGGTGTCATCCAGATCGGAAGACAGGGTGGCAGCCATGAACTCGGCAGGATGGTGGGCTTTCAGCCACGCCGTATGGTAGGCAATCAGGGCATAGGCAGCCGAGTGACTCTTGTTGAAGCCGTAGCCGGCAAACTTCTCCATGAGGTCAAACAGCTTGGTGGCCAACCCGGAGTCGTAGCCCTTCTCGATGGCGCCTTTCTGGAAAAGATCACGATGCAATGCCATTTCTTCGGGCTTTTTCTTGCCCATGGCGCGGCGCAGCAGGTCGGCGCTTCCCAGAGAATAACCACCGATGATCTGCGAGATCAGCATGACCTGTTCCTGGTACACGATAACGCCATACGTGCTGCTGAGCACCGCCTCGAGATCAGGATGGAAGTAGTCGACCTGGGCGCGCCCATGCTTGCGGTTGACGAAATCAACGACCATGCCCGATTCAAGCGGTACGGGTCGATACAGCGCCAGCATGGCAATGATGTCTTCAAAGTTGTTGGGCTGCAGGCTTTTGAGCAGCTCTTTCATGCCGCGTGACTCGAGCTGAAAGATGGCGGTGGTATTGCCGGATGACAGTAACTGATAAACCGTGGGGTCATCCAGCTCGAGATCCATCAGGTCGAAGTCTTTGCGGTCCGGATTGAACGCACGCACATGGCGAACTGCCCAGTCCAGGATCGTCAGGTTACGCAGCCCCAGAAAGTCAAACTTGACCAGTCCGGCCTCTTCGACGTCATCCTTGTCGAACTGGGAAACGGCGCCACTGCCCATGCCGGACTGGCGGTACAACGGACAGAAGTTGGTCAGCTTGCCGGGGGCAATGAGTACACCGCCCGCATGCATGCCCACGTTGCGGGTCAGCCCCTCCAGCGGGCGTGCCAGGTCAACCAGTGCCTGGACCTCTTCGTCCTCTTCATAGCGCTGCTTGAAGGCAGGCTCGTGCTCAAGGGTGCGATCCAGCGTCCAGGGGTCGGCCGGACTGAAGGGAATCATTTTTGACAGGCCATCGCACAGGCCGTAGGGCATTTCCAGCACGCGGCCCACATCACGTACGACCGCCTTGGCACCCAGTGTGCCAAACGTGGCGATCTGGCTGACCGCGGCTGCACCATATTTGTCCTTGACATATTCAATGACACGCTCGCGATTGTCCTGGCAGAAGTCAATATCGAAGTCGGGCATGGAGACCCGCTCGGGATTGAGAAAGCGCTCGAACAAAAGGTCGTAGCGGATGGGATCCAGATCCGTGATTCCCAGGGCAAAGGCAACCAGCGAGCCTGCACCGGAGCCGCGCCCGGGCCCGACCGGCACGCCATTCTGTTTTGCCCAGTTGATGAAGTCCGCAACAATGAGGAAATAACCCGGGAAGCCCATGTCAAGAATGGTGCGGCATTCGGTTTCCAGGCGGGCCTCATACTGGGGATACTGCTGTTGCCGCTCGTGCGGATCAGGAAACAGTTGTTCCATGCGCACGGCCAGGCCTTCGTGCGACTGCTGGACAAGGTACTCGGCCAGCGTGATCCCGTCCGGAGTCGGAAATTGCGGTAGATGCGCTTCGCCCAGCTTGAGCGCAAGATTGCACCGTCGCGCAATTTCCAGCGTGTTTTCCAGGGCTGACGGGATATCGGCAAAACGCTGCTGCATGGTGGCCGTATCAAGAAAATATTGATCGGCGGTGAAGCGTCTGGGCCGCGACGGGTTGCCCAGGATTTCGCCATTGGCAATACAGACACGCGCCTCGTGCGCCCGAAAATCGGCCGCATCCAGAAACTGTATGGGATGGGTAGCCACCACGGGCAACCCGAGATCAAGCGCCACCTGCAGGGATGCCTGCACAACGGCTTCGTCATCGGCGTGTTCGGTACGCTGAAGCTCCAGGTAGTAATGATCGGGGAAATGGCCTTGCCACCACCGGGCGCGCTCCACAGCTTGTTCGGTACGTCCACTCAGCAGCAGCTGCCCCACGTCGCCATGCCGGGCACCCGACAGGATGATGAGGCCTTCTGAATTCTCGACCAGCCATTCGCGCTGAATTTCGGCGCGTCCCTTGTGCTGATTGTGCAACCAGGCGCGACTGAGCAAATCGCACAGGGCCAGGTAGCCGGTCTGATTCTTGGCGAGCAGCAACAACCGGAATGGCTGATTGTCATCGTCTTCGTTCTCAAGCCAGACGTCCACGCCCACAATGGGCTTGACGCCGGCACGGCGAGCCGCCTTGTAAAACTTGATCAGGCCAAAGACGTTGGCCAGGTCCGTGAGCGCAAGCGCAGGCTGACCACAGGCACGGGCCCGTTCGACGAGATCGGGGATGCGGGCGATGCCATCGACCACGGAATATTCGGAATGAGCCCGCAGATGAACAAAACGGGACGATTCGGATGCACTTGTCATGGATGAATTGTACTGACCCGGATGGCGGAGGGCCATCAGACTTGAAAACTGGCCCACATGCGCTCCAGCCGCTTGACTGAAACCGGTCGTGGGGTGCGCAACTCTTGCGCAAACAGCCCCACCCGCAGCTCTTGCAATGACCAGTAAAAACGGTCCAGTGCGGCGGTACTGACTCCGCTGCCCTGCTGGCGGGCGTGCTGATACTTATCGTGCAGGGGCTGATAATCGGCCATCCATTCCTTGTCGCGGCGTGGCTCGGTCAGGAGCTTGTCTATCCGTACCTGCATGCCCTTGAGATAGCGGGGAAAGTGCTGCAGCTGCTCGTCTGGCGTGTCAACGATGAAGCGGGGATGGATGAGGTCCGCCTGATGGGCCAGTATGTCGGCATGGCTGTCTTCATGCGCTTCAATGTCCTTGAGGCGAACATGCAGCTCACGCCAGTTTCTGAGGATTTCCTCCACCAGTGCGATCAGCGCATTCGCTTGTGACATCAGCTTGGGACGCCCCTGCCTGCACCGCTCCTCAAAACTTTTCTGGTCTCCTGGCCAGGGTGCGTCCAGACACACCTGGTCGATCGTCTTGTCAATCAACTGCTCCTGCAACGCTTGCTGGGTCCCGAGACCGACGAACATCAGGCTCAGGTGGGTCAGGCCTTTGACATGGCGCTGCAACGCCCTGACCTGCTCCTTGAAAGCCAGCCGGAACAGACGGCGCAGACCCTGCTTGTGGCTGACAAGTGCTTTTTCTGCATCGTCGAACAGGACCAGGTCACAATGGGTGTCGCGGTCAACCAGTGCCGGGTAGCCGATAAGCGTCTGGCCCCCGCGCCGCACTTCCACCTGCTCGGGCAAGGGGCCAAAGGTCCAGGAGGTCAACCCGGTCTGCGTGTAGTCATCGGCGACCTGTTCGTCTCTGGCTGCCTGCTTGCTGAATGATGCTTGCGCGGCCGACTGATGCGCCTTGCGCAACGCCTGCAGGTCGCGTCCACCGGATACAAAACCGCCCCTTTCGTCCACCACCTGGAAGTTCATGTGCAGGTGCACCGGCAAGGTGTCAGGCTTGAAGTCCTGGCGCTGCACGCGAACGCCGGTGTGACGAAGGATGTCTTGCGCCAGCGCATCCAGCAGGCTCTCCTGTGGCTGACTGGCAGCATCAAACCAGCGCTCATGAAAGCCCTGGGCGTAATCAGGAATGGGTACGCAACCACGACGCAGACGCAAAGGCAATGAGCGGATCAGCAACTCGACCTTTTCCTTGAGCATGCCGGGTACCAGCCATTCACACCAGTCCTCGTCAACCTGACTGAGCGCATATAGCGGCACGACAAGGGTCACGCCATCGCGCGGGGAGCCTGGCTCAAAGTGATACCGCAACGGCATATCGACGCCGAACCAGTCCAGCTGTCTGGGAAAGACGTCAGCAGTAATGGCACTGGCATCATGGCGCATGAGCGCTTCGCGGGACAACAGCAATTTGCTGCGTGCTGACTTGTCGAGCTTGCGGTACCAGCGCTCCAGCGTGGCAGTCTGGAAAATATGCTCAGGCACCCGCTCGTCATAAAATGCCTCGATGGCTGCCATGTCCACCAGGATATCCGGGCGGCGACTGGTATGTTCCAGCGCTTCAATCTCTTGTATCAGCCGGCGATTATGCCGCAAGAAAGGCAATGACGACTGGATTTCGCCCGCTGCCAGTCCTTCACGAAGAAAAATCTCTCGCGCCACGACCGGATCAATCCG
Source organism: Burkholderiaceae bacterium (assembly GCA_035301405.1). Taxonomy (GTDB): domain Bacteria; phylum Pseudomonadota; class Gammaproteobacteria; order Burkholderiales; family Burkholderiaceae_B; genus JAJYRX01. The sequence goes on along the minus strand of DATGUI010000150.1, from coordinate 7,030 downwards.
ACCATAATGGACACGCCGGCCGCGATAGATGGTCAGACCATAGAGAATGCCTTTCTCGTTGGCCACCACCTGCCCCCGGCGCTTCTCCCAGCGGGGCTCGTCCCATTGTTGCCGGATGAGATGACCACCAGCCTTTTCTATCCAGCGGGGTTCTACTTTGGCGACACAGCGGGCAAACAGCCGTGACGTCTCGACCAGTTCCCCCGCCATGATCCAGCGGCCCCCGCCTTTTGCCAGGTCTGAGCCAGGATGGATATGAAAACGGATGCCGCGAGCCCCCTGCCAGGCACCGTCGTCGGAACGGGTGCCGATATTGCCCAGCAGACCGGCAAGCAGTGCAGTATGCAGTTGTTCGGCAGTCGGCTCCTTGCCATTCAGGCGCCATCGCTGCTGTCGGACCAGTGTTTTCAGTTGTGCATGGACATCGCGCCATTCACGCATGCGGGCAGGCGAAATGAACGCCTTGCGTAACTGCGTCTGGAATTGTCGCTGGGTTTCGCGCTGGGCGTAGGTTTCCTCCACCCAGCGCCAGATATTGAGGTAGCTGACAAACTCGGACTGCTTGTCACGAAAGCGTGCATGTGCCTGTCGGGCCGCATCACGGGCGTCAAAGGGCCGGTCACGCGGATCCTGAACAGAAAGTGCCGACGCGATGATCAGCATTTCAGTCAGACAGTCGTGCTCGTGGGCGGCGAGAATCATGCGTGCCAGACGCGGGTCCAGGGGTAGCCGTGCCAGCTTCTTCCCGGTGGGGGTCAGGTGCCGGTTGTCATCAAGCGCGCCCAGTTCCTGCAAGGTCTGATAACCGTCCGTCACGGCGCGACGATGGGGGGCATCCACGAAGGGGAAGGTGTCGATGTCATCCAGGCGCAATACCTTCATGCGCAAGATCACCGATGCCAGCGAGGAGCGCAGAATTTCCGGATCGGTAAAGGCGTCGCGTGTCTCGAAGTCGGCTTCGTCGTACAGGCGGATGCATACGCCGGGACCAATTCGTCCGCACCGCCCTGCCCGCTGATTGGCCGACGCCTGGCTGATGCGCTCGACATGCAGCTGCTCGACCTTGTTACGCCATGAATACCGCTTGATCCGGGCCAGTCCGCTGTCTATCACATAGCGGATACCCGGCACGGTGAGCGACGTTTCCGCCACGTTGGTAGCCAGCACCACGCGACGAATGCTGGTCTGGGGGGCGAAGATGCGTTCCTGCGCAGCGCGCGTGAGCCGGGCATACAAGGGAAGGACTTCGGCGCGGCCAGCCAGGCTCCGCTCGAGCGCTTCTGCCGTTTCGCGGATTTCGCGTTCGCCAGGCAGAAACACCAGAATATCGCCCGGACCATGACGCTGGCAGTCGGATACCGCCTCGACGACCGCACCGACCAGGTCACGCTCGTCCTCGAGATCCATACGCTGGCTGGCACGAGCGGCCCGCCGACCCGGCGAGGGGGCATGGGGGGTGTTGTCGTCATCGTCAGGGGAGTCGTCCTCATCCAGGGCCGCTGAGCCGGCCACCACAGGCTGATAGACAATTTCTACCGGATAGAGCCTGCCCGATACATCAATGACCGGCACGGACACCTGATCGGTTGAAAAATGGCGGGCAAAGCGCTGGGCATCAATGGTGGCTGAGGTAATGATGAGCTTGAGGTCTGGCCGCTTGACCAGCAGTTGCTTGAGAAAGCCCAGGAGGAAATCAATATTGAGGCTGCGTTCGTGCGCCTCGTCAATAATGATGGTGTCGTAGCGCCGCAACATGGGGTCGCGCTGGCTTTCGGCAAGCAGAATGCCGTCCGTCATGATCTTGATGGCCGTGTCTGCCGACGTCTTGTCGGTGAAGCGTATCTGATAACCCACCCATTCTCCGAGCGGGGTGTCCAGTTCTTGCGCAACCCGGCGTGCCACGGAGGTTGCAGCAAGGCGGCGCGGCTGGGTATGGCCGATCATGCCATTCCGGCCACGGCCCAGTTCAAGACAGATCTTGGGCAACTGGGTGGTCTTGCCCGATCCGGTCTCCCCCGAAACGATGACAACCTGATGTTCTGCGATGGCCGCAGCAATGTCGTCACGGCGCTGGCTGACAGGCAAATCTTCAGGATAATGAATGGTTTTGGGAAATGGCTTACCGGGTATCATGATGTCATTATAATTTTGGCTGTCACGTTTGATCAGGTGCCTTGCCCATGACACACAATCAGCTTGTTGCGGACGATGCCGCACGGTTCGTTCAATGGTTTCGCCAGATGGCACCCTATGTGCATGAGTTTCGCGGCAAGACCTTTGTCATCGGGTTCGGGGGTGAGCTGATACAAGATGGTGCCCTGAACGCTCTGATTCAAGACCTGTCGCTGTTGTCAGCACTGGGAATCAGGCTGGTACTGGTTCATGGCTCGCGCCCGCAGGTCAATGAGCAGCTGTCATTGAAGGGCCATGCCCTGACGTTTGGCCATGGTACCGTGCCCACCAGTGCGGCAGCACTGGAATGCGCCAAGGAAGCCGCCGGCGAGATCCGTCTGGACATTGAGGCGGCGTTCAGCCAGGGGCTGCCCAACACGCCCATGTCGCACGCGCAGATACAAATAGCCTCCGGCAACTTTGTGACGGCGCGACCCATTGGCATCATAGACGGCACGGATTTTGAGCACTCCGGCACGGTCCGGAAAATTGATACGCGCTTCATGCGCAACATGCTGGATCAGCAAGCGGTTGTGCTGCTGTCACCGGTTGGGTTTTCGCCGACCGGCGAGGCATTCAATCTGGCCATGGAAGACCTGGCCTGCCAGACGGCCATTGCCTTGCAGGCCGACAAGCTCATTTTTCTGACGCCCGGCCCTATTGTATGCCAGCACACTGGCAGCATGGATACTGAACTGGCGCGCCGACAGGCCGATAGCCTGCTGGCTTCTGGCACGCTGGAACAGGCTGACCACGCGTTTTTGCATCATGCCAGCCTCGCTGTCAAACGGGGCGTTGCCCGGACACACCTGGTGCCTTACGAAATCGACGGCAGCCTGTTTCTGGAGCTTTTTACCCACGACGGTGTCGGAACCATGGTCGTGGAAGACACGCTGGATGACTTGCGTCCGGCCACCATGGATGACATTGGCGCCATTGTGCAACTGATTGACCCGCTGGAGCAAGACGGTACGCTGGTGCCCCGTGGCAGGGCCAGCATCGAACGCGATATCGCCGAGTTTACCGTGCTGGAACACGACGGCATCATCTATGGAACCGTTGCGTTGAAACCTTATGTGGCTGACGACATGGGCGAGCTGGCCTGCCTGGTGGTTCACCCGGCCTGGCAAGGAACCGGAGAAGGCGAAATCCTGCTGCGCCACACCGAGACCCGGGCGCGGCAACTGGGGCTGCAACGATTGTTTGTGCTCACCACCCGCACCTCGCACTGGTTCATCAAGCGCGGCTTTGTGCAGGGAGGTGTCAAAGACCTCCCGGCTGATCGACAGGCGCACTACAACCGCTCCCGCAACAGCCTTGTCTTCATCAAGAAGCTGTGACCCGGGACGCCGGTTTCAGACATCTCCAATCTGCCCGGTACGGAACCACACAAGCGTTACAATAGGCGGTTCATCTACCCTCAATGGCCTTATAACCTGAACGGATAACTGACATGACTCGTATGGTTCAATGCGTGAAACTCAAACGCGAAGCACCGGGACTGGCTCATCCGCCCTACCCGGGCGAACTGGGAACACGGATCTGGCAGCAGGTGTCACAAGAGGCCTGGAACCAGTGGCTGGACATTCAGACCCGGCTGGTCAATGAAAACCACCTCAACCTGGCTGATGCCCGCGCCCGCAAGTATCTGGCCGGCCAGATGGAAGCCTACCTGTTCGAAGACACAGATATCGAAGCCGCCGGCTACGTGCCACCAGCCGACTAGGCAAACAAGGGCAATCCCACCCGGATCGGGAACTGCCCGACTATTCGTTGGGCGGAAACTGGCTGTCGTTTTGCAGCAGTTGCTCGATGCGCTGCGCTCCGACATGGCGGACATCGTCGCCACGCACCATGAAGATCACCCTTTCGGCCATGTTCTTGGCATGGTCGCCAATGCGTTCGAGTGCACGGGCAATGAAGATCAGATCAATGGACCGTGAAATCGTGCGTGGGTCCTCAATCATGAAGGTAATGATGTGACGCAATGATGCCTTCCATTCCTTGTTGACTTCCTTGTCGGCATGCATGACGCTCGTCGCGGCCACTTCATCCTGGCGAGCAAACGAATCCAGGGCATTGCGAATCATGTTGCCGACCAGGTCGGCCATGTGCCGCAGTTCAACAACGGCTTCGTAACCCCTTTCGGCATCGTGCAGGCGGCCTGCCATCTTGGCAATTTTCTCGGCCTCGTCACCACAGCGTTCCATGTCGGTGAGCATCTTGGAAATAGACAGCAGCAGGCGCAGGTCAATGGCTGTGGGCTGGTTGCGGGCAATCAGGAGAATGATGCGCTCGTCGATTTCAACCTCGAGACGATTGACTTCTTTCTCGCGCATGCGGACTTCATCGACGATGTCGACGTCACCCGTTGCCAGGGCCTGCATGCCGCCACGCAGCATGGCTTCGACCTGGCCCCCCATTTCAAGGAACAGGGAGCGGGCCTCTTCGATGTCGGCGTGAAACTGTTTGTTTGTATGTTCGAACATGGTAGGCATAGTAACAAGTCCGGTAAAGGGCGGATTCAGATCAGGCTTTGCTGGCGACCAGCGTCTGGACGCCATGCTCGTTGCCAACAAAGGCGAGGTCGGCCGGACGCAGGGCAAACAAGCCACAGGTAATAACGCCGGGCCATGTGGTGATTTCTGTCTCCAGCTGGCGGGCCTGCAAGGTGTCCAAGGCCAAGCCATGGACGTCCAGTATATGGCCACCGTTATCCGTTACCACGGCTTCGCGCCACTGCGGGCGGCCACCCAGTGTTTGCAGTCGGCGCATAATGGCTTCACGAGCCATGGGGATGACTTCCACCGGAAGCGGGAAATCTCCGAGACGCGTCACGACCTTGGACGCATCCACAATGCAGACAAACTGCCGGGCCACTGCCGCAACAATCTTTTCTCTTGTCAGTGCACCACCGCCGCCTTTGATCATGGCCAGGTCTGCGTTGATTTCATCCGCACCGTCCACATAGAGCGCCATATCGGATACCTCGTTGAGATCTGCCACCCTGATGCCGGCAGCCTGCAGGCGCCGGGTACTGCGTTCGGAACTGGATACGGCACGGGCAAACCGGCCCTGGTGGGCAGCCAGTGCCTCGATGAAGAAGTCCACCGTTGACCCGGTACCAATGCCCAGCACACTGTCTGGCCCGATGCGGGACAAGCAATAATCGACGGCCTGCGCGGCCACGGCCCTTTTCAGATCATCCTGTGTTGACATGAAGTTCCTTGATGTCATGAATCCGTGTTTTCGACAATCAGATTATAGAAAGATACGCCCCGCTCACCCGCAACCTTGATCAGGGAGCGCCGCAGTCGCTGAAGATTGTTGCCCCTCTGCCGCCGGGATACCGCGCCAATCTTGGCGCGATCAAAATCGATCAGCCAGACATGGCCGGATGGATCAATGAGAATATTATGGGCATTCAGGTCGGCGTGCCATACCCCTGCTTCGTGCATGGCATGGATAGCCTGGCAGACGGCGCGTGCCACCGCAGGCGCCGGCAGCGCGCTCCCCCGATTGACGTAACGGGACAGGGATTGCACGTCTCGGAGTCGCTCGACCAGAATGGCTGCCTGATAGGTCAGGCCGTGGCGCCACCACGTGGCAGCCAGGGGACGAGGCACCCGGCATCCCTGCTCGTGCAAGTGAACCAGCGCCCGGTACTCGACAAATGAGCGCGTGGCCGCCACACCGGTCCACACGTAGCGATCGCGGCTCAATCTGGCAATCAGGCCGCCACGCCGATAATGACGCAGCACTGCGTCGGTGGAATCCAGCGAGACAAACCAGGCGGCTCCCCTTCCTGCTTCTGAAACCGGGCAGGCATGCGGGTAGGTATCGGGCAGGAAGAGAGAATCAGAAGGTGCCAACACACGGGATGCATCGTACAGGATGCGGCCATTGGCTGATGTCGTGACGTCAAGCGATGAAGAAGACACGCGGCGCGGCATCAGACACTCACCAGCAGCAATACCATGATCACAAGCAGCATGAAGGCAAACAGCCGCTTGAGCCGGCGTTCTGGCAACGACACGGCCAGCCGCACGCCGTATGGGACCAGCATCATGCCCCCAATGGCCAGCGGCACCCCGGCGACCCAGTCCACCTGCCCATGCCAGGCATAGGTCGTGATGGCGATGAGATTGCCCGGCAATACCATGCTCAGGCCCAGACCCTGGGCCACAATCTGGCGGTGACCGAACAAGGTGGTAAAAAGGGGCACCACAACCACCGAGCCGCCGACGCCAAAGACGCCCCCGGTCAGGCCGCCTATCATGCCGACGGGCACAAACCACCACAGCGACTGCAGGGGCCGTGCGGGCCAGCTTCGTGTGGCTGTGGTTGCGGTGGACCGCTTGCGGGTCTGGTAAAAATAAAAGATGGCGATCAGAAGCACAAACAATGCATAGATCTGCCTGAGCAACGATGAATCCATATCGAGGGCCAGTCGCGCACCCAGCCACGTAAACACCATTGAAACGCCGCCACCCACGGCCGCTGCCCGCCAGTCAATGCGGTGATGACGGTTGTAATTTCTGAGTGTCACCACAACGGCGGGAAAGACCATGATCAGCGCTGTACCCTGAGCCATTTGCTGATCCATCCCCAGCAGCAGGCCAAGCAGCGGAATGGCAAACAACCCGCCCCCGATGCCCAGCACACCCGCAGTGAAACCAATGGTGCCGCCGGCCAGCAGACTGCCAACCGCCACAACCAGCGAACTCACGGTCGCAAGCAGACGGTCATCAGCCTGCCTCCTGAAGATGCTTGATGGCGGCATCCAGACGCGTGACAGGCCAGATAGTGAGGCCGGGTATGTCTTGTCTGGGCGCGTTGGCACGCGGGATGAGGGCGG
>DATGUI010000149.1:0-5274 GCA_035301405.1 Burkholderiaceae bacterium | reverse complement strand
TGTCGGCAACGTCAGGGCGGGTGTCCGCAGACTCGGTTCCGGCTGCATCATTGGCCTCAGGGTCCATATCGGATCCGGCGTCGGCATCCGCATCGGCGTCGGATTCCACTACCCGGCGAATGCCACGCAGCGTGCTGTCCTCGTCAACGTTGATCAGGGTGACCCCCTGGGTTGCCCGGCCCATTTCACGGATTTCGTCTACCCGGGTACGCACCAGCACACCGCTGCGTGTGATCAGCATGATCTCGTCAGAGGGAGACACCAGGACCGCACCGACCAGATCACCGTTGCGTGCAGAAGTCTGGATGGCAATCATGCCTTTGGTGCCCCGGTTGTGGCGGGTATATTCCGTGATGGATGTACGTTTTCCGTAACCGCGTTCGGTGGCAGTCAGGACACTGAGATTGTCATCCTGCGCAACCAGCATGGCAATGACAGACTGGTCGTCATCCAGCCGCATGCCCCGCACCCCGCGCGCTGCACGCCCCATGGGCCGGACGTCGGCCTCGTCAAAACGCACGGCCTTGCCGTCGTTGGAGAACAGCATGACGTCGTGTGTGCCCTCGGTAATGCCCACACCAATAAGGTAGTCGCCTTCGTCCAGCCCCACGGCAATGATGCCTGTGCGCCGCGGGTTGGAGAAATCAGAAAGCGGGGTCTTCTTGACCGTGCCACGGGACGTGGCCATGAACACGAACTGGTTGTCAGTGAATTCGCGTACTGGAAGCACCACCGTGATGCGCTCGCCTTCTGCCAGGGGGAACATGTTGACGATGGGGCGCCCGCGGGAGTTGCGCGACCCCTGCGGGACCTCCCAGACCTTGAGCCAGTAGACCCTGCCGTGGTCCGAGAAACACAGGATATGATGATGGGTGTTGGCAATGAACAACTGCTCGACCCAGTCGTCTTCACGGGTGGTGGTGGCCAGCTTGCCGCGACCACCACGCCGCTGGGCCCGGTATTCAGACAGGGGCTGACTCTTTATATAGCCCGCATGCGACAGGGTAACGACCATGTCCATGGGCGTGATGAGGTCTTCGGTGTCGAGTTCGGTTGCGTTGAATTCGATTTCTGAACGACGGGCATCCTTGGCCGGATCGCTGAACTCGGCACGCAGTGCTTCCAACTCATCAGCGATGATGGCCGTGACCCGATCGGGGCGCGCCAGGATATCCAGCAGATCGGCAATGGTCTCCATGATGCGACGATATTCGTCGGTGATCTTTTCCTGCTCGAGACCAGTCAGGCGCTGCAGGCGCATGTTGAGAATTTCTTGTGCCTGGGTATCGCTGAGGCGATACTGCCCATCGGACTGCAGACCGTATTTGTCTGGCAGGCCATCGGGCCGGTAGGCAGACTGTCCTCCGGGCGTCTCGCCATCGTCGGCGCGCTGGAGGAGCTCGCGGACCAGACCTGAATCCCAAGTGCGGGACATGAGCTCCTGGCGGGCTGCTGGCGGTGTGGGTGCCGCCTTGATGATGGCGATGAACTCGTCAATATTGGCCAGGGCTACCGCGAGTCCCTCGAGCACATGGCCGCGCTCGCGTGCCTTGCGCAACTGGTACACCGTGCGGCGGGTGACCACTTCGCGCCGATGGTAGAGGAAATACTCAATCATCTGCTTGAGATTGAGCAGGCGGGGCTGGCCATCGACCAGCGCCACCATGTTGATGCCAAACGTATCCTGCAATTGGGTGTGCTTGTACAGATTGTTCAGGATGACTTCAGGAACCTCACCGCGCTTGAGCTCGATGACGAGACGCATGCCATCCTTGTCGGACTCGTCGCGAATATCCGAAATGCCTTCCAGGCGTTTCTCGTTGACGAGCTCGGCAATGCGTTCTTGCAGGGACTTTTTGTTGACCTGATATGGCAGGGCATCAATGATGATGGCCTGGCGGTTGCCGCGCTCCATGTCTTCGAAGTGGGCGCGTGCACGCATGATAACGCGGCCGCGACCGGTACGATAGCCCTCGCGCACGCCGGACATGCCATAGATGATGCCACCAGTGGGGAAGTCTGGCGCCGGGATGTGTTCCATGACGTCGTCAAGGGAGGCATCAGGGTGGTACAGCACATGCAGGCAACCATTGACCACTTCGCTGAGATTATGAGGCGGAATGTTAGTGGCCATGCCCACGGCGATGCCCGAACTGCCATTGATCAGCAGATTGGGAAGCCGGGCTGGCAACAGCAACGGCTCTTGCTCGCTGCCATCGTAGTTGGGGCCAAAGTCGACCGTTTCCTGGCCAATGTCGGCCAGCATCTCGTGGGCGATGCGCGCCAGGCGGATCTCGGTATAGCGCATGGCGGCAGGGCTGTCGCCGTCGACCGAGCCGAAGTTACCCTGGCCGTCGACCAGCATGTAGCGCAGGGAAAAGTCCTGGGCCATGCGGACAATGGTGTCGTAAACAGCGGAGTCCCCATGCGGGTGATACTTACCGATGACGTCACCAACAATACGGGCTGACTTCTTGTAAGGGCGATTCCAATCGTTATTGAGCTCGTGCATGGCAAACAGCACCCGCCGGTGCACGGGCTTGAGGCCATCCCGGACATCTGGCAGCGCCCGACCAACGATAACGCTCATGGCGTAATCGAGATAGCTACGGCGCATTTCCTCTTCTAGCGATATGGGCAAGGTTTCGCGGGCAAAGGCATTCATGATGGTAGAACCAGACAAAAACGGGGTGACAGCCAAACAGTTGGCAAATACGAAATTCTAGCATTTTCAGCCATATGGGCCACAACCTGGCAAGGCTTGCGGCGACCAGCGCAGGTCAAGTGTGTCACGCCTGAGTGGGACAGCCACCGCCCGATGCGGCGCTTGTTGCCTGAATACAACAAGAAGACGCAAGATTTGCCGCAAAAGTCGGGAATCTTCGACCCAGTCCGACAAGGGGCTTAACCAAACGCCGCAAAATGCCTTAACATTCGCTGTAATACCCAGCGCAATTCTTTTGACTCGCTCATGGTATTGCTATACTGGCTCCATTTCCTGATATGCGGCGGGGGTTCGCTGCGGTCAATTAACAGCATTAAGCTCAACGAGGAGAAACATGAATAAACCCTCCAAAATCGCACTCGCGCTTGCTATTGCAGCCATGACTGCTTCTGGCGCCGCCACTGCGCAAACTGTAGACAACTGGCAAAACCCTTTTGGCCAAGTCTGGATGAACGGCACCAACGAACTGTGCTGGCGTAACAACTTCTGGACGCCGGCTACGGGTATCGCTGGTTGTGACGGTGTTCCCGTCGCCCAAGATGAGCCTGTCGTCGAGCCTTCAACCAGCAAAGTTGTGCTCAACGCCGATACGTTCTTCGACTTTGACAAAAGCACCATCAAGCCCGAAGGCGAACAGGTTCTGAACCAGATCGTTTCTCAGGTCCAGGGCATGGATCTCGAAACCATCATCGCCACGGGACACACTGACTCCACCGGTCCTGCCGAGTACAACCAGGGCTTGTCCGAGCGCCGTGCCGCATCGGTCAAGGACTACCTGGTCAACCAGGGCATTCCGGCTGACCGCATCTATACGGAAGGCAAGGGTCTTACCAGCCCCATCGCCGACAACGCCACGCGCGAAGGCCGTGCACAAAACCGCCGTGTAGAAATCGAAATCGTTGGTGCCCGCGAGAAGTAATCCCACTTCCCGCCTTAACCGGCTTTTCGTTACACACAAGGGTTCCGTGCGCAAGCGCGGAACCCTTTGTCGTTTGATCCCCCTTGAATGGCCCGTTCATCCACTGTCAGGCTGCCATGTCCCAAACCCCTTCCGAGTCCCTGCACTCCGCATCGCCTGCTCCCAACGCTGATCCCGCCGAGCTCGCCAAGTTCAGCGCTCAGGCGGCACACTGGTGGGACCCTAACGGAGACCTCGCCCCCCTGCATGCCATCAACCCGTTGCGGCTGGACTGGCTGCGCAACCTGGCTGGCTCCCTGCAAGACAAGAAAATCCTTGATGTGGGTTGCGGCGGCGGCATTCTGTCCGAAAGCATGGCCGCCGAAGGCGCTGATGTCACCGGCATTGATCTGGCTGGCGAAGCCCTGTCCGTTGCCCGCCTGCACGGGCTGGAATCGGGCATCAAGGCTGAATACCGCGAAATCAGTGCAGAAGCCCTTGCTGCCGAACAACCGGATCACTACGACATCGTCACGTGCATGGAAATGCTTGAGCACGTCCCCGACCCGGCTTCTATCGTACGGGCCTGCGCCACCCTGGTCAGGCCAGGGGGCTGGGTGTTTCTCTCCACCCTGAACCGCAACCCGAAATCCTTTGCCCTGGCTATCGTGGCAGCCGAATACCTGCTCAATCTCGTGCCACGCGGCACCCACGATTACGGCAGTTTCATCCGCCCCAGTGAGCTGGCCACGTCCCTGAGGCAAGCCGGCCTTGAAGTCGTCACCCTGACGGGCCTGGGCTATAACCCGCTCACACGAGTCTACAGCCTGGGGCCTGATACCTCGGTCAACTATCTGCTGGCTGCCCGACGCCCGGCTTCCTGAATTCTCTCTATTTCCTGTTCATGCGCAAACTTGTTTTATTTGACTTTGACGGCACGCTAGCCGACACCGCCCCCGATCTTGCCGCTGCCGCCAACCAGCAACGCGTGCGCCGCGGCATGGAGCCCCTGCCCGAAGCCGAGCTTCGCCCCTGGTCCTCCTACGGTGCCCGCGGCATGCTCAAGGCAGCGCTGGGCATGGAAACCACCGATCCGGAATACGACCAGACCCGGCAACAGTTCCTGATCGACTACGAGAAAGGCATGACCACCCATACCCGGCTGTTTGATGGCATGCGTGAATTGCTGGATGCCATCCTGCACGCAGGCATGGAATGGGGCATTGTCACCAACAAGGCCGAATATCTGGCCACCCCGCAGGTCCAGCATCTGGGCATTGCCGACACGTGCAAAGTCCTGGTCGGTGGGGACACCACCGGCCACCTCAAGCCCAACCCGGCCTCCCTGCTGCACGCCGCCAGGGAAGCAGCCATTTCGCCGACGCAGTGCATCTATATTGGCGACGACGAACGTGACATCGTGGCCGGCAAGGCCGCCGGTATGGCAACTGTGGTGGCCGCCTACGGCTATTGCGGTTCGGAAACCGCCGTGCTGCAAGGCTGGCAGGCTGATGCCATCGTTGATTCCCCGTCTGCCATCTGGCCCGTCGTTCAAGAGTGGGCCGGCCAGCTCAGCACAACCTGAGCTGAAGCCAACAACCTGAGGCCAGCCCCACCCGAAGCCGGAGCATTGCACTGCCCTGCCCGCCCT
>DATGUI010000148.1:0-18155 GCA_035301405.1 Burkholderiaceae bacterium | reverse complement strand
CACCGCCAGTGTGCTGGTGGCCTACGCGCGGGCGGTCGTTCGCATGCAGCGTCAGGGCGTGGTGGGTGCCCAGACCGTCTACGATGTGCCTCCCGGCTTGCTGTCACCCCGCACCGCTGCCGATTTGCGCCGTACCTTTCTATAGATCGTCATGCCAGTCCCTGCCACAGAGCCTGCCTGTCGCCTGGCACTCGAGCAGATCAGCAAAGCCTATCCTTCGGTCGTGGCCAACGACCAGGTTGACCTGAGCATCCGGCCCGGTGAAATCCACGCCGTACTGGGTGAAAATGGCGCCGGCAAATCCACGCTCATGAAAATCATCTACGGCGTGGTCAGGCCCGATGGCGGACGCATGTACTGGAATGGCGAGCCCGTCAGCATTGACAATCCGGCCTCGGCGCGTGCCCTGGGCATTGGCATGGTGTTTCAGCATTTTTCGCTGTTTGACACCCTGACCGTACGCGAAAACATCGCGCTGGGCCTGGGGCCCGACACCCGGCTGGATGAACTGGGCGAGCGCATTATCAACATTACCCGTCAATATGGCATGGTGCTGGATCCCGACCGCCATGTGCATACGCTGTCCGTGGGCGAGCGTCAGCGCGTGGAAATCGTGCGTGCCCTCCTGGGCAATCCCCAGCTGCTGATTCTTGATGAGCCCACTTCCGTTCTTACCCCGCAGGCCGTGGCGCAGCTGTTTGTCACGCTCAGGCAGCTCGCTTCCGAAGGCTGCAGCATCCTGTATATCAGCCACAAGCTCAACGAGATACGAAGCCTGTGTCACAGCTGCACGGTCATGCGCTCGGGACGCGTCACGGGGGTATGTGATCCACGTCAGGAAACGGACGCCAGCCTGTCGCGTCTCATGACGGGAGCCGAGCCGCCCCGCCTCCCGCCCCATGTCAAGACCTCAGGTGATATCCGCCTGTCTGTCCGGGATCTCCGCCTCAAGCCGGATAACCCGTTTGCCACCGAGCTGCATGGGCTGTCCCTGGATCTGCATGCCGGAGAAATCCTGGCCGTTGCCGGTATTTCCGGCAATGGCCAGCAAGAATTGCTCGGCGTGCTGTCCGGCGAGGATACACGGGCTGCTTCCGCGTCCATCCAGCTGGATGGCGAAGCCATTGGGCACCGTTCTCGCGCATGGCGCCGGGCACGGGGCATCGGGCTGGTTCCGGAAGAGCGGTTGGGCCGGGGCGCGGTACCCGAGATGTCCCTGGCAGAAAACCTGCTGCTTTCCCATCATGGCATGGAAACCGTCAAATATGGCTGGGTCCGTCACGGCGCGCTACGTGAGCTTACCCGTAACGTGATCAAGCGGTTCTCGGTTCGGGCAGCTGGTCCGGATGCGCCGGCCATGAGTCTGTCCGGCGGCAATTTGCAAAAGTATATTATCGGGCGTGCTGTCATTCGGGCGCCGCAAGTCCTGCTGGTTGCCCAGCCGACCTGGGGGGTAGATGTCGGTGCTGCCGCCCGCATACGCGCCGAACTCATCGAGTTGCGCGAGCGCGGTTGTGCTGTTCTCGTGATTACCGAAGAACTCGATGAATTGTTCGAGCTGGCAGATCGTATTGTGGTCATGTCCGCGGGCCGTCTGTCGCCTGTGGTGACACCCGAACAGGCTTCCCGAGACCTGATCGGGCAGTGGATGAGCGGTCTCTGGCAGTCGGAAGAGGTGCACGATGCTGCGTCTTGAGGCCCGGCCCATCCCCTCGCGATTGATGGCCTGGTTGTCGCCTCTGCTGGCGGTGGTGGTGACCATGCTTTGCGGCGCCATCATGTTTGCTGCCATGGGCAACAACCCGATTGACGGCCTGGCCGTGTTTTTTTACGAGCCTGTCAAAAATCTCAGGGGCTGGTCCGAAATCGGTATCAAGATGGTCCCGCTGTTGACCATTGGCGTGGGGCTGGCCATCTGCTTTCGTGCCAATATCTTCAATATTGGTGCCGAAGGTCAGCTGATCCTCGGCGCCATTACGGCATCGGCCGTGGTGCTGTACGTTGATGATGGCAATCATGGCGGCGGCGCAGCCATCATCACGCTGGCGCTGGTGGCGGGGGTGCTGGGGGGCATGCTCTGGGCCGGCATTGTCGCCATGCTTCGGTCCCGGTGGCACACCAACGAAATTCTTGTTTCGCTCATGCTGGTCTATGTGGCCGAGCTTTTGCTCAGCTGGCTGGTACATGGCCCCATGCGCGATCCGGACAGCTTCGGATTCCCCGAGTCACGGCTGTTTGCCGATGGTTTTCTGCTTCCTGCCGTGTTGCCCGGAATGCGCCTGCATATGGGGATTTTGCTGGCAGGTCTGGCCAGCCTGGCGGGCTGGGCCTACCTGTCACGCAGTTTTGCCGGCTACAAACTGAAAGTCAGTGGTCTGGCACCGCTGGCAGCCAGCTATGCCGGGTTCTCGTCAAAACGCACCTTGTGGACGGTGTTGCTGGTGTCGGGCGGTCTGGCGGGTCTGGCTGGCGCCGCCGAGGCCATGGGTCCAATCGGGCAATTGACGCCTTCCATTTCTCCGGGCTATGGCTTTGCCGCCATCATTGTGGCTTTCGTTGGTCGTCTGCACCCCCTGGGGGTGGTGTTCAGCAGCTTCATCATGGCCCTGTTCTATATCGGCGGCGAGCTTTCCCAAAGCCGGCTGGGCATGCCCAGCGCCATCACGGGTGTGTTCCAGGGCGTACTGCTGTTTTCGCTGCTGGCCTGCGATGTCCTGATTCACAACCGCCTGCGCTGGAGACACTGACATGGATGCCCTGGCGCCTCTCGTCGCATCGGCCATCGTGGCCGGCACGCCCCTGATGCTGGCCTCGCTGGGCCTGCTTGTCAACGAACGCTCGGGCGTCATCAACCTTGGCTCGGAAGGCATCATGCTGGTGGCAGCCATTACGGGCTTTGCCGTGACGGTCGATACGGGGATGCCCGCCGTGGGCTTTGTGGCGGCGGCCGGTTCAGGCATGCTCATGGCAGCGCTGTTTGCATGGCTGACGGTCTGGCTGGGTGCCAATCAGGTGGCCACCGGCCTTGCGCTGTCGCTGTTCGGCACCGGCGCGTCGGCCTATATTGGCATGCCCTATGTGGCCGAAACACTCAAGAGCACCCGCTACGCCGTTCCGTGGCTGTCCGAGTTGCCGTTTTTCGGACAGGCCCTGTTCCGGCATCACCCCGTGGTTTATGGTGCGGTCATCCTGTGCCTGGCCATTGCCTGGTTTCTGACGCGCACCCGTGGCGGTCTGGTGCTCAGGGCGGTGGGTGAGTCCCCGTCGTCAGCGCACTCCCTGGGCCACGATGTACGCCGCATCCGTTTGCTGGCCCTGCTGTTTGGCGGTGCCTGTTGCGGCCTGGCGGGGGCATTCCTGTCACTGGTCTACACGCCCATGTGGGCCGAAGGCATGGTGGCCGGTCGCGGGTGGATAGCGCTCGCCCTGACCACATTTGCCACCTGGCGACCCCTTCGCGTGATGCTGGGTGCCTACCTGTTTGGCGGCATCACCATCCTGGCCTATCACATGCAGGCCCTGGGCGTGCCGGTTGCCTCGCAGTGGCTGTCCATGTTGCCTTATCTCGCCACCATACTTGTTCTGGTACTGATTTCCCGTAATGCCAGCTGGATCAGGCTCAATATGCCTGCTTCGCTTGGCAGGCACTTCAACCCCAATACCTAAGGAAACTCCCATGACCAAACCGTTGCAGAAAGCCCTGCTGACCCTCTTCGCCGGCAGTTGTCTGGCGCTGGCGGGCACGGCGTCCGCGGCCGATGACCCGCTCAAGGTCGGCTTTGTCTATGTCAGCCCCATTGGCGATGCCGGCTGGACCTGGCAGCAAGACATCGGCCGCAAGGAAATGGAGCAGGCGCTGGATGGAAAAGTGGTGTCCCAGTATGTGGAAAGTGTCCCTGAAGGGGCCGATGCCGAACGCGTCATCCGCGACCTGGCCGAGCAGGGCAATCAGCTTATCTTCACGACCTCGTTCGGATACATGAACCCGACCATCAAGGTGGCGCGCCAGTTTCCGGATGTCAAGTTTGTTCATTCCACGGGCTACAAGACGGCAGACAATGTCGCCACGACCAACTCCCGCTTCTACGAAGCCCGCTATCTGGGTGGCATCGTGGCTGGCAAGATGACCGAATCCAACGTCATCGGCTATGTGGGTGCTTTCCCCATCCCTGAAGTCCTGCAAGGCATCAATGGCTTTACACGCGGCTTGCGCAGCGTCAATCCCGATGCAGAGGTCCGCGTGATCTGGGCGAACACCTGGTACGATCCGGGCAAGGAACGTGATGCCGCGCTGGCGTTGTTGTCCCAGGGTGCCGATGTCGTCACGCATCACACGGACTCCACTGCCGTCGTGCAGGCCGCCCAGGAAGAAGGGAAATACGTTGTAGCCTATCACTCCGACATGAAAAAGCATGGCCCTGACGCCCAGCTGGCTGCGGTAACCCACCACTGGGGCGACTACTTCACCGAGCAGGCACAGGCCGTGCTCGACGGGACCTGGGAAACCTCCAGCACCTGGGGTGGACTGGACTCCGGCATGGCCGCGCTGGATGGCATCGGCGATATGGTTCCGCAAGAGGTCAAAGACCTTGTCGAAGAAAAGAGAGCCGCCATCGCAGCGGGTGAATTCGCCGTGTTCGAGGGCCCGATCGTGGACAACGAGGGCAACACCCAGCTGGAGTCGGGCGTACTCGACGACGAGGGCCTGAACAATATGGACTACTATGTCCGGGGCGTGGCCAGCCAGTACCCCAAGCAGTAACGGCAAGCGTCATGCACGGGGCAGCGGGTCGTGTGGTTGCCCTGCCGCGCCCTCTGTCCCCGAGCGCATCATCCATTCCTCAACAGGCGTATATCCAATGAAGTATCAGGATTTTCAGGTTGGCATGGTCATTACCCACCCCCCGGTTGAGGTGACCGAAGACGAAATGCTGGCCTTTGCCCGCCAGTACGATCCGCAATGGTTTCATACGGATGTCGAACAGGCTGAGCATGGCCGCTGGGAAGGGCTGATTGGCAGCGGCTGGCTGACTTGCGGTCTTGCCATGCGCATGATGACTCACGCAGCCCTGCACGACTCCGAAGCGTTTGGCTCGCCGGGCCTGACCAATCTGCGCTGGCCGCACCCCGTCCGGCCTGGCGATGCGCTCCGCCTTGAAGCCACGGTCGAGTCCATCCGGCAGTCCGCATCGCGCGAGGACCTGGGCATTGTCCGGTGGACATGGCGGATGTTCAATCAGCACGACAAGCTGGTTCTCGAGCTTGAGGTGACCACGCTGTTTGATCTGTCGGCTACCGCCTCCCGCTTGCCCGATTGAGCTTGCCGATGCTGGTGGGCTAACCGTCCGGCGCGATGGTGCCAGCCAGGCGTTGACCAATAATGTCCCGGGCCTGTTCCACGATGCGATCAATGAGTTCGGCAACGGTCGGGATGTCATGAATCAGCCCCGCCACCATGCCGCATGACCAGGCCCCGGAATCCACCTCGCCCTGCTGCATGACCCGCGGATAGACACCGGCTACTTCGGCCTTGATGTCCTCGAATTGCAGGTTGGCGCCCCGTTGCTGTTCGGTGTCCAGTATGCGATCGACAGAGGCATTGGCCAGCACGCGCTCGGTGTTTCTCAGGGGGCGCATGATCAGCCGGGTATCCAGTTCGGAAGCGGCCACGATGGCTTGCTTGACGTTGTCGTGCACCGGGGCTTCCCGGGTGGCAACAAACCGTGTACCCATGTTGATGCCGTCAGCGCCCAGTGCCAGCGCCGCCACCAGGGAACGGCCATCCGCCATGCCGCCCGAAGCCACAAAGGGGATGGTGAGTTCGTCGGCTGCACGTGCCAGCAGGATGAAGTTGGGGACGTCGTCTTCGCCCGGGTGGCCGGCGCACTCGAAACCGTCAACACTGACGGCATCACAGCCTATGGCCTGTGCCTTGAGCGCATGCCGAACCGACGTGCACTTGTGGATGACGCGAATGCCGGCCTCTTGCAGTGCGGGAAGCCAGGCCTGCGGGTTGTAGCCTGCCGTCTCGACAATGGGTACGCCCGCCTGGATGATGACGTCGATCAGGGCCGGATAGTCTGCCTGCAGCAAGGCAGGCAGCATGGTCAGATTGACGCCAAAGGGCCGGTCGGTAAGCGCCTGACAGCGGGCAATCTCGTTGGCCAGCGCCTTGGCATCGGGTTGGGTCAGTGCCGTGATGATGCCCAGCCCGCCCGCATTGGAGACGGCGGCGGCCAGCTGGGCATAGCCCACATGGTGCATGCCACCCTGAATGATGGGGTAGCGGATGCCGAAAAGCTCCGTGATGCGGGTATTCATGAGGGTCAGAAAAACGCTTGCAGGCCGGTCTGGGCGCGTCCGAGAATCAGGGCATGGACGTCGTGCGTACCTTCGTAAGTGTTGACCACTTCCAGGTTGACCAGATGCCGGATCACGCCGAATTCGTCTGAAATGCCATTGCCCCCCAACATGTCGCGGGCCAGGCGGGCGATATCCAGTGCCTTGCCACAGGAGTTGCGCTTCATGATGGAGGTAATGTCGACGGCGGCCGTGCCTTCGTCCTTCATGCGACCCAGGCGCAGGCAACCCTGCAGGCCCAGGGTGATTTCCGTCTGCATGTCGGCCAGCTTCTTCTGGATGAGCTGGTTGGCAGCCAGGGGCCGGCCAAACTGCTTGCGATCCATGGTGTATTGCCTGGCGGTATGCCAGCAGTCTTCAGCTGCACCCAGTGCGCCCCAGGCAATGCCGTAGCGAGCCGAGTTCAGGCAGGTGAAGGGCCCTCTGAGTCCCTTGACGCCAGGCAGCATCTGTCCGTCGTCGACGTTGACGTCATCCATGACGATTTCGCCGGTAATGGAGGCACGCAAGCCGACTTTTCCTTCAATGACGGGCGCCGACAGGCCGGCCATGTCCTTCTCGAGGATGAAGCCGCGTATCTTGCCGTCATCATCGCCGCCCACCACTTTGGCCCAGACAATGAAGACATCGGCGATCGGCGAATTGGTAATCCACATTTTCGTGCCTGAGAGGCGGTAGCCGCTGTCCGTCTTGACGGCGCGGGTTTCCATGGCGCCGGGATCAGAGCCGTGGTTGGGCTCGGTCAGGCCAAAGCAGCCTATCCATTCGCCGGTTGCCAGTTTGGGCAGGTATTTGCGCTTTTGTTCCTCGGTGCCGAATTCGTTGATTGGCACCATGACAAGTGAGGACTGTACGCTCATCATGGAGCGGTAACCGGAATCGACACGCTCAACTTCGCGCGCAATCAGGCCATAGCTGACGTAGTTCAGGCCGGCGCCACCGTAGGTTTCCGGAATCGTCACACCCAGCAGGCCCAGTTCGCCCATCTCGCGGAAAATGGACGGGTCCGTCTGTTCGTGACGAAAGGCTTCCAGGACGCGGGGCGCCAGCTTGTCCTGGCAGTAATGGCTGGCGGCGTCGCGAACCATGCGTTCGTCGTCGGTAAGTTGCTGGTCGAGCAAAAGGGGATCATTCCAGTGAAACGATGGGGAGGTGGACATGAAACAGCTCCAGGAAAATTGAAAAACAGGGCAGGTATTGAAAAGAGGGTCAGGAAGCGGCTTGCTGCCGGGCCTGTTCGCGCAGCCCGTCCAGTGTCGCGCTGGGGGTAATGGCCTGAGGATCCAGGTGACAGTGCAAGATGGCCGGCTTGCCGCTGGCCAGTGCGCGCTCCAGGGCGGGTACAAATGCGTCGGTGGTCCGCACGTGTTCGCCATGGCCACCAAATGCCTCGGCATAGGCGGCAAAGTCGGGATTGCGCAGCGCCGTGGCAGAGGGCCTTCCGGGGTAGTGCATCTCCTGGTGCATGCGTATGGTGCCGTACATGCTGTTGTCGATCACCAGCACCACAATGGGCAGATCGTACTGGACAGCCGTGGCGAACTCCTGGCCATGCATGAGGAAGCAGCCGTCGCCAGCCAGGCAGACCACCGTGCGATCGGGGTAGATGCGCTTGGCAGCGACGGCGGCGGGCAGGCCATACCCCATGCTGCCCGATGTGGGGGCCAGTTGGGTGCCCCAGCCGCCGAAGCGATAGAAGCGGTGCAGCCAGGTGGCGTAATTGCCTGCGCCATTGCACAGAATGGCGTCGTCGGGCAGTGCCGTGTTCAGGTGGTCGATGACGGCGGCCATCTGCAGCTTGCCGGGTGTTCGGATGGGGGCCGGGTCGGACCATGTCAGGTAATGGTCTCGCAATGCCTTGCGCCAGTCCGAGCGCTCTTCTGATGCGGGGATGTCAAGCGTGCCCAGCGCCTGCGAAAGGGCAATGGGCGACGCATTGAGTGCCAGCTGACTGTGGTAGACGCGGTTGAGTTCATTGGCGTCGGGGTGGACATGAACCAGTGTCTGACCGGCTCGGGGGCCGGGAATGGGAAACAGGGTATAGCCCTGACTGGGTGACTCGGACATGCGCCCGCCCACCAGCAAGACGAGATCCGCCTCGCGAACGGCAGCCAGCAGTTTGGGATTGCAGCCCAGGCCGACGTCTCCGGCATAGCTGGGGTGGCCGGTCGGGAAGAGCATCTGGCGCCGGAACTGGACGGCCACCGGCAGATGGACCCGCTCGGCAAAGTCGGCAAATTGCTTCGATGCGGCGGCGTCCCAGCGGGAACCACCCAGAATGGCCAGCGGCTTGCGTGCGCCGGCCAGAAGCGTGCCCAGCGTATCGAGTTGATTAGGCAGGGGCGCGGAGTCAATCTGGGTCCAGGGCAGGGCATCGGCCACGACCGCCATTTCAGTCAGCATGTCTTCAGGCAGCGCCACCACCACCGGGCCAGGACGCCCTGATGTGGCCACATGGAAGGCACGGGAGACCAGTTCGGGTATGCGCTCGATCTGGTCGATTTCGGTTACCCACTTGGCCTGATCACCAAACACCATGCGGTAGTTCATTTCCTGGAAGGCATCGCGGTCGCGCATGGACCGGGCAATCTGCCCCACAAACAGAATCATGGGCGTGGAATCCTGGTGCGCAATATGCACACCCGCCATGGCGTTGGAGGCACCCGGCCCGCGTGTCACCATGCAGATGCCGGGCGTGCCATGCAGCTTGCCCCAGGCTTCGGCCATCATGGCGGCGCCGCCTTCCTGACGACAGACCGTCACGGCGATGGTGTTTTCGTGCAGGCCATCCAGAACGGCCAGATAGCTTTCTCCGGGAACACAGAAGACGTGTTCCACACCCTGATGAACAAGCTGGTCCACCAGGATGTGGCCACCCATGCGGGCAGCGGATTCAGTGACTTGTGGTGCAGACATAGGGCGCGTGGTAAAAACAGGATGTGATCGAAAGGAGGGGGTAATGTCATTATTGTATTGTTTATTTCGTGCGGTATCGGCAGCCGCCGCGATATCCGTTCTGCTGGTCGGGCCGGTGCCGGCCAAAGAATCGCTCGAGCTGCCTCTCATCCCCGGCCTGAGCACACCGGAGCACACGGTTGACAACGCAGCAGATCACCTCGACCCGGAGCAGGCCACGGGCCGCCACGAGCACTCGCTTGTGCATGGCAAGCGATGGATGGTCAGTGCAGCCAACCCGCTGGCCAGCCAGGCAGGGGCCAACATGCTTCGCAAGGGAGGCAGTGCGGTTGACGCAGCCATTGCCATGCAATGGGTACTCAATCTGGTCGAACCACAGTCTTCGGGTCTGGGTGGCGGGGCTTTTGCCCTGCTGTTTGACGCCTCTGAAAAACGCCTCACAGCCTGGGATGGCCGCGAGACTGCTCCATCCTCTGCGGATGCGCAACGGTTCATGTCCGATGGCAAGCCAATGTCGTTTGCCAAGGCCGTCAACAGCGGGCTGTCCGTTGGGGTGCCCGGCCTGCTGCGCATGCTGCACGACATGCACCAGGAGCATGGCCGCCTGCCCTGGCCTGATCTGGCGGCACCCGCCATCCAGCTCGCCGAGTCCGGGTTTCCTGTCTCTGATCGCTTGCATGGCCTGCTTGCCAGCAATGACGCCCTGCGGGACCAGGCCGAGGCAGGCAGTTACTTTTATGATTCGGACGGACAGCCCTGGCCGGTGGGGCACAAGTTGACCAACCCGGCACTGGCCGACACCTTGCGGCGCATTGCAGATCAAGGTCCCGAGCCATTTTACGAGGGACAGCTGGCCAGGGACATGGCCGCTGCCGTGGCTGCGCACTCACGGCCTGGTGACCTCACGGTCACGGATATTGCTGCGTACAAGGCACAACGTCGAGACCCCCTGTGCATGCCCTACAAAAAGGTGGATATCTGTGGCATGCCTGCGCCCAGTTCCGGCCCGCTGGCCGTCATGCAGATTCTGGGCGTGCTCTCGCATACGCCCATGGCCACGGCCGAGCCCGATTCCCTTGAGGCCGTCCATTACTTTGCCGAAGCCGGCCGGCTTGCCTATGCCGATCGCAATCATTACCTGGCCGATCCGGACTTTGCAGACGTGCCCCAGCAGGCCCTGATTGCACCCGACTATCTGCGCGAGCGCGCTGCATTGATCCAGGACGAGGTGTCCATGGGACGCGCCCGGCCCGGCGTTGTTGCTTCTCCTTCCGGCGCCCGCAACGGAGCGGATGCCACCCGGGAGCAGCCTTCCACCACCCATATGGTGGCGGTGGACGAACAGGGCAATGTCATCAGCCTGACCTCCAGCATCGAATCCGCCTTTGGCAGCAAGATCCTCGTCAATGGTTATCTGCTCAATAATCAGCTGACCGATTTCTCCCTGGTGGACAAGGACGATCAGGGAAACTGGATTGCAAACCGCGTGGAGCCGGGCAAGCGACCCCGCAGCTCCATGGCACCCATGATCATCATGAAAGACGACAAGCCCTTGCTCGCCATTGGATCCCCGGGCGGGCCAGCCATCATCAATTATGTCGCCAATGCCCTCATGGGTTTTCTGGACTGGGGAAAAGACATTCAGCAGGCCATTGATGCACCGCACCGGGGCAGCCGGAATGGCGCAACGGAACTCGAAGCTGGCAGCTCACTGGTCAAGCTGTCTTCCGGGCTGGAAGAAATGGGTCACGAGATTGACATCAGGGAGTTTCCCAGCGGTCTGCAGGCAATAGCCATCATGGAAGATGGCCTTGAGGGCGCAGCGGATCCCCGTCGCGAGGGCCGCGCCATCGGGCGTTGAGCGCCCTGATCCGATTTGCCGCAAGACACCCCTAGCGAAACACAACCGTGCGCTGGCCGTTGAGCAGGATGCGATGTTCGATATGCGAGCGCACCGCCCTGGCCAGCACCACCGATTCGATATCGCTGCCCACCCGTGCCAGTTCTTCGGCGCTGAGGCCGTGGTGCACACGCTCGACATCCTGTTCGATGATGGGGCCTTCGTCCAGGTCGGACGTCACGTAATGGGCCGTGGCACCAATGATCTTCACGCCCCGGGCGTGGGCCTGATGATAAGGCCGTGCGCCCTTGAAGCTGGGCAGAAAGCTGTGGTGGATATTGATGGCCCGGCCCTGCAGCGCATCGCATAATGTGGGTGTCAGAATCTGCATGTAGCGTGCCAGCACGACCAGATCAATCTGGTCGCGGTTGACCAGGTCCAGGATGGCCTGCTCCTGTCTGGTACGGGTGTCTGGCGTGACCGGAAGGTGATGGAACGGAATGCCATAGCTTTCTGCCAGGCGGGCGTGGTCATTGTGATTGGATGCAATGGCGGCAATGTCTGCAAACAGCTCGCCACTGCGAGTGCGAAACAGGAGGTCATTCAGACAATGGCCCTGTTTGCTCACCAGAACCAGCAGGCGCTGTCTGCGCTGTGCATCGTGGATATCCGCCCGCATGTCAAAGCGTTGGGCCAGTGGCGCAAACTGTTTGTTCAGCGCCGTGGCATCGTGTGCGGTTGGCAGACGGAAGTGCACCCTGAGAAAAAACTGCCCGGTTTCACTGTCGCCAAACTGTTGGGCATCAATGATGTTGCCGTGCAGGTTCAGCAGCCATCCGGTCACATTGTGGACAATGCCAATGCGGTCGGGGCAGGACAGGGTAAGAATGTAATCCGACATGCTATGGCCTGGTGGGCAGTCTGAGCGCCATTTCGGCCTCGTCGACGGCAGGCGTGAGTGAAAAGTCGCCACCGTGATAAATCAGCGGCGGCGTGTCCTGGTGTTCGCAGTATTCGACCTGCCCCACAAAAATCACGTGATCACCGCCATCGTGACAGGCCACGTTGCGACACTGCAGCCAGGCCGCACAGCGTGGATCATCAAACATGATGGTGCCATCGGGCGAGCGGGTCAGTGATGCGCCCTGGAAGCGTTCCGCCTGCGGGCCTCTGGAAAACTGCCTGGCCAGCGCGTGTTGCGAGGCCGACAGGACATGAATCACGTAGCGATCGCACTGTCGGAAATGCGGGAGTGACGAGGCTTTCTTTGTCAGCGTCCAGAGGATCAGGGGGGGCTGCAGCGAAAGCGAGTGAAACGAGCTGATGGTGAGACCAATGGGCGTTTCGGGTGCGGGCGTCTCGGTGGTGATGATGGTGACCCCGGTGGGGAACCGTCCGACCACATCACGAAAATGGCGTTCTGTGAAGGGAGCAATAGAGTGATTCATGAAGCAGACAACCTGTTCACGGGGCCAGGCGGTGGCGTGTCCATTCTTCTGGCGCCGAACGTTGGTACACGATACGGTCGTGCAGGCGGTTTTCCCGCCCTTGCCAGAACTCGATATAGTCAGGGACGAGCACATAGCCTCCCCAGTGTTGGGGGCGGGGCGGCTGATCGCCCAGGCGGCTGGCCATTTCTGCCATGCTGGCCTCCAGGGATGCCCGGGTGGCTGGCCGGCTTTGCGGTGACGCCCATGCGCCCAGGCGTGACCCCAGCGGGCGGCTGTGATAGTACGCATCGGACTGCGCGCCATCCAGCTTGTGGACCTGTCCTTCAACACGGATCTGTCTTTCAATGCCGGGCCAGTAGAACAGCGCGCAGGCGCAGGGATTGACATCCAGGGTCTGGCCCTTGCGCGACGCATAGTTGGTGAAAAAAACCAGTTCGCCGTCCTGATAGCCCTTGAGCAGCACGATGCGTGCCGATGGCTGGCCGCCGGGTTCGGCGGTGGCAAGTGTCATGGCGGTGGGGTCAATGACCTCGGGCGAGGCAATGGCATGATCCAGCCAGTTCTGGATGAGCGCGATCGGGGTTTCGGGTAAATGGTCTTCGACCAGTTCAGAGCGATCGTAGCTGCGACGAATATCGGCGAGGGACATCAGCAAGTTGGCAAGCGTGGTGGGTTGTACCGGGATGGCAGGCCGGATGGACATGACACGGGCTGCCAGCCAGGCACGATGGCTGACAATCGGCCATTATACCTGCTGGGGTGGCGTGACGACGGGGGCCGCCGCCGTGTGCAGGTGCTGCATGATGGATTCCAGCCGGCGATCATGAATATTGTGCTGCTGCAGGGCCGATGCGGTTTCCATGACGTACTCCCGGCAGGCGCCGCTGCGTCCGTGCGCCTGATTGATGACGGTGACCAGGCGTTCGGGCGGAAGGTTGGGCACGTAGGTTTCGATGGCGCGGTTCATGGTAAAGACCAGCGCCCGGACGGCGCCTTCCGGTGTGCGACAGGTCAGCCAGCGGGGAATATAGGCGCCGGTGGGCATTTCGCGGTACCACAGCGTCTGCATGGTGGCCGGTACATCGGCGGCACGGATGCGAAACGCCACGCCCTTGCAGGATCCGCCCCTGTCCAGTCCAAAGACCAGGCCCGGTTTTTCTGGCGTGCCCCGGTTGACACGTGACCAGAGACAAAGCGAGCGATGGTAGCCATGCAGGCGGGCTTCGCGCCTTTCGGCAAAATCAAAATCGGGTCGCCAGATCAGTGATCCGTAACCAAATACCCAGACATCCGTGTCCGGGTGCCAATGACGCATGCTGGCCTCAAGAGATGCCTGCCTTTCTGCTGGCGTCAGCATGCGAAAAGAATCGGAAGAAGGAGGGGTGCTCACGAAAGTGCCTTGATATTGGCAGTAAAATTCATCCAGCCCTTTATTTTGAATGTTCCCCGCACGGGGATCAAGTACAAGCTTATGCACGAATCTGATATTGCTGGCGCAGACCATGAACGCCGCTTTGGTGGACTGACCCGGTTGTACGGGCCCGACTGTCTGGGCCCCTTGCGTGCTGCCCACGTCATGGTGGCCGGTCTGGGCGGGGTGGGCTCGTGGTGTGCCGAGGCGCTGGTCCGGTCGGGCATTGGCAGGATCACCCTGATAGACATGGATCATGTTGCCGAATCGAATGTCAACCGGCAGCTGCATGCACTCGACTCCACCCTCGGACAAGCCAAGGTGGACGCCATGGCCCGGCGTCTGGCGGATATCAACCCCGCCTGCCAGGTGTGCACGGTGGATGATTTCATCACGCCGGACAATACCGTATCCCTGCTTGCGGAAAGGCCTGATGTGCTCCTGGACTGTACCGACCAGGTGGCGGCCAAGGTGGCCATGGTGGTCGAGGCCCGTCGCCTGGCTTTGCCGGTGGTCGTCTGTGGTGGAGCCGGGGGAAAGACCGACGTGTTCAGCATGCGGTCGGCCGATCTGTCGCAGGCGGTACACGATGCCTTGCTGGCACGCGTACGGACCCAGCTGCGCCGTCAGCACGGTTTTCCCAAGGGAGCGGCGCGCCCCGGCAAGCGTGCTGCACGGCCCCCGCGCATGGGTGTGCAGGCGATCTGGTTTGATCAATCCGTCCGGTTGCCCAGCCAGTGGGAGCCGGGCACCGGGTCGGCACAGACAGGCCTGCAGGGCCTTTCATGCGCAGGCTATGGGTCGGCGGTGACCATTACGGCAAGCATGGGAATGGCTGCAGCCAGTCTGGCGCTGGAGCAAATCCTGCAGTCAGCGCATTCAATTCGCGACCTAGGGTTAACCCTCGAAAGCGGGGTTGAGTAGGGTTAACCCCTGAGCTAGGGTTAACCCCATGTAGTGGACTTTTAAAAAAACAGTACACTGATTGCGTCAAAACGTAAGCTGCATTCATCCAACCTCGTTCGAGCAAGTCAACAACGGCCTGCTGACACGGCATCTGGCTGGTCGTTGCACCCGTTTTTCGTAAAAAAATACAAGGAGCATGTATGAGACTCAAATCAGGCTGTCTATCCGCTGCAATCGGTCTGTCCGCCATTCTGGGCATGGCCCCGATGGCATCAGCACAGGAAACCATCCAGATGGGTGCTGTCCTGTCGCTGACTGGCGCAAGCGCAACCGTTGGTGAAGACGTCCGTCGCGCCGTTGACCTTGCCGTCGACGATGTCAATGAAAACGGCGGTGTGCTGGGGAAAAAGTTTGAAGTCATTGTCGAAGACTCCGCCGGCAACGCGACATCAGCCCTTAACGCCGCACGCAAGCTGGTCAATGTGGACAAGGTTCCTGTCATCATCGGCGAGTACTCCTCGGGTATCACGCTGCCCATGGCGCAATTCATCGTCAAGGAAGGCGTCAACCACATCAACATCGCCAGTACCAGCGTCAAGATTCGCGATCTGGGTGAAACCGCCTTCAACCTCATCGGTCTTGAAGATGCCGGCAACAAGTTCTCCTCCAGGGATGTCTACGACAACGGCATGAAGCGCATTGCCATCATCGCGCCCAATAATGCTTATGGTCAGGGTGTGGTAGAAGGCTTCAAGCCGGAATTCGAAGCGCTTGGCGGTGAAATCGTCAGCGAAATCCTCTACACCGAAGGCCAGTCCACCTACCGTCGCGAGCTCCAGCAAATGGCACGCTCCAAGCCCGACGGCTATGTTTATACCGCTTACCCCCAGGAGGCCGCCGTCATGAACCGCGAAGCATCCGAACTGGGTCTGCACAATGATCCCTGGTATGGCATCCTGCTCAGCATGTGCCTGAGCGACACCCCTGCTGACATCGCGGAAGGCCAGATCGGCATGGAGGTCGGTTCACTGCGCGGCGACAAGGGCGAGGCCTACAGGAAAGCCTTTATCGAACGCCATCCCGAAGGCATGAAGTCCTCCTACACCGGGTATGCCTACGATGCCGTCATGATGACCGCCCAGGCCATTGAGCAGGCCGGCAGCACCGATGTAGCCGCAGTCACGGCAGCCCTCAAGGAAGTCGGTCAGGACTTCGAAGGCGTGACAGGTCCCATTTCATTCGACGCTGATCTCCAGCGCATTGATCCACCCTATGACGCCCTCGTTTCCAAAGACGGAGAAGTCGTCCGTCGCTAATCCTCACGATGGTTTGATTGCAGGCAGCGGGCCGGTCTGGTTGGCCCGGCCGCTGTCCTGCGTCGAGTAGATTCCTTTCATGCTTCAAATCCTGGTTGACACGCTTTTGCGCACGTCAGATCTGGCGCTTGTCGCGCTGGGTCTGAGCATGGTGTATGGCTTGGCCCGCTTCCCCAATATTGCGCACGTGCAATACGCCATGATGGGCGCCTTCATCGCCTATCTGTTCTCCTGGCTGGGCCTGCCGCTGCTGCTGGCCGTGTTGCTGGCTGCCCTGGTGACCGGCCTCTTCACGCTGGTTGTCCATCACTTCATATTCAGGCGCCTGCTGCGTTCGGGTCCCGCCATCACCATGATCGGCTCACTGGCGCTGTCCATGCTGATTGTCGCGGTTGCGCTGGCGCTGGCGGGCTCCTACCCCAAGATATTCCCGCGCGAACGGTCGGCACCCATTTTCCTGGGTGATGCCATCCTGTCATGGGGGCAGGTCACCACCATGGCCACCACCGCCAGCATCATTGTCCTGTTCCTGCTGCTGCTTTTTTACACGCGGGTGGGGCGGGCCATGCGTGCCCTGTCGTCCAACCGTGACCTGGCCTATGCCAGCGGCCTGAATGCCGACCGCATCACCAGTCTGGTGGATTTCAGCAGTGGTGCGCTGGCAGGGCTGGGCGGCAGCATGCTGGCCCTGTCCATTGGCGCACACATCAACCTGGGGCACGATCTGCTGCTGCCCACCTTTGCGGCCGCCATACTGGGCGGGCTGGGCAATCCCATTGGTGCCATAGGCGGTGCCTTGCTGATTGCCTTCGCCGAAACGCTGGTGACCAACATCAACTTCGGTTTTCTGTTTGACAAGCCACTGGTGTTCATGCCGGCGTCCTATATCAATGCAGCGTCATTCTTCATCTTGCTGGTCGCCCTGATTTTCCGCCCCTATGGCCTGTTTGATCGCGAGGTCAGGCGTGTTTGAATTCATTGTTTCGTCGCTTACCGTTGCCGGCATTTATGCCCTGATGGCCCTGGGCCTGAATCTGCAGGCCGGATACGCCGGGCTGCTCAATTTCGGTCATATTGTCTTTGCGGGTATTGGTGCCTACAGTACCGGTATCTTCATCCGTGAAGGCTGGGGGGCGTTCCCCGGTGCCGTTGCCGGCGTGTGTCTGGCGGTCGGCCTGGGCTGGATCATTGCCCGGCTGGGCCGCGAGTTGGGCGCCGATTACTGGGCCATTGTCACCCTGGCCATTGCCGAAATCATTCGCACCGTTGCCAACAACGAGACCTGGCTGACCGAAGGCGCGCAAGGCATAGGGAATCTGCCCTCCCTGTTCAATGGCTGGCCACGCCCCTACGATTCCATTGGCTTTCTGGTGTTCACCTTTCTGATGGTTCTGCTGGCCGCCCTGTTTTGCCGGCGTCTGGGCAACGGCCGTCTGGGCCGGGCCTTGCGCGTCATGCGCGAGCAGCCCGGGCTGGCCGCCTGCATGGGTTACAACCTGACCGCCCTCAAGAGTCGCGCCCTGATGTCCGCTGCAGCAGTCACGGCCATCGGCGGGTCGCTGTATGCCCATTTCATGAGTTTCGTCGGTCCGGACTACATGATGGCGTCCGAGACCTTTCTGTTATGGACCATGGTCATGATAGGCGGGCTGGGCAATACGGCCGGCGTCATCGTCGGCGTCATCCTGGTGCAGGGCGCCTACACCATGGTGCCCTTTGCCCGGCAAATGCTTGGCTTTGGTTCTGACATGGCGGCATCATTGCGCCTGGGCCTGATCGGGCTCATCCTGTTGTCGTGCCTGTTGTGGCGAACCGAAGGCCTGCTCCCCGAACGTCTGCGCAAGGTGAAGGCATGAGCGCGAACCCATCGTTTCTGCAAGTTCAGTCCATTGCCAAGGCATTCGGGGGCAACCAGGTCCTGGAAGACGTCAGCTTTTCGGTCGGACAAGGCGAAA